>JBBTTJ010000048.1:0-10255 GCA_038064315.1 Patescibacteria group bacterium
TTTGAAGCTTGTATGCTATTTCTATTTTTTTCTCTTATTACCGGGCTTGGCATAAGTTTAGGCTTGCACAGATATGATACTCACCGGAGTTATAGGGCATGTTCTATTTTTTTGTTTATTTTATCGGTATGGGCATGGATGGGTGGTATGAAAAAAGCGACATGGGTCGCCAATCATACGCTTCATCATCAAAAAGAAGACGGACCCGATGATCCTCATTCGCCTTGTCTATTCAATAGATACGGAGATCAGTGGGGCTTTTTATGGAGCCATTTAGTATGGATGCTTGTTCAAAGGCCCCATTTAGAGGCATTAAAAAGAACCGACATATCCAAGATTCCGTTCATTCGGACCGAGCGGTATTTGTTTTTACCTTGTCTCATTCTTGGCTTTGCCATTCCAACAACTCTGTTAGGCTGGGAAGGATTATGGGTATCGTTTTTGCGGATGTTTTATGTCCTGCATGTTACATTCAGCATCAACTCATCGGGGCATATGTTTGGAAAGACTGTATGGAAAAAAAGCTTAAGCAGAAACGGGTCGTGGATAGGCGCGTTGTTCACTATGATAGGAGAAAGGTATCACGCGAATCACCACGCCGACCAGCGCTCCGCATTTCTGGGCTGGCGGTGGTTTGATGTAGACGCCGGTAAATGGTTATTACTTATTCTGGAGAGATTTGGCATCGTTAATGATGTGAGACGACCCAGATTCTCCGGTTAATTTTTATATCCCCCGATACGGGGGATTTTTATTCCGCCAAAAAATAAATTTTAAAAAGCCGTTAAACGGTAAGAGTTTTGCTATTTATTTTCGCTGGCTGATATTTTCACGGTTTCTTCAGCAACCTCATCCGGCTTTTCTTTCTTGATAACCTCTACGTCTTCAATGCCGGTTGTCGGCTCTTCAAGAGAGGCCTTGAGTTCTTCCTCCGAGATCGGCTCCTGAACTGCGGATATAATCGCATCGTCATCCGTGGTAGTCAGCTCCGCAAGAGAGCCGAGGATTTGTTTTAAATCCCTGACAGTTATTTTGTCTCCAAAATTTTTCAGAACTGAAATATCAATGATCAATTCGTGGGGCAAATTCTGCGGCAAGGCCTCAACCTCAAGCTCATTAACATTCCTGACAAAGATTCCTCCCAAATCCTTTACCGCCGGCGATTCACCGACGAAAACAACCGGCACATCAGCTGTTATCTTCTCATCCAAGCGAACCTTGTAAAAATCGGCATGTAAAATACCGTCAGTCAACGGGTCCCTGGCAACATCATGAATAATGGTCGGATATGACTGGCTATCAACGCCGATATAAACCAAAGTTGACTCCCCTGCAATTTTAAAGGTCTTATTGAAGTCCTTCAGAGAAATTTGAAGCGGAAGCGGCTCTTGGCCTTTTCCATACAAAATAGCCGGAATATATCCGTCCCTTCTTAATTTCCTAACCCCGCCTCCCAGCACTTTTCTATTTTCCGCGTTTAACTCTATTTTCTGTAATACTTTAGCCATAATAAATCAGTCTTGGCATGATAACCCAATAAGATACTAAAATCAAGAGGTAAGACAATTTGCTCACTTTATTTTCCCATGAAAATTTTTATCTTTTGAGTAACAATATTTTTAACCCCTTCAACGCCGGACGATAAATACTTATATGGGGTGGTCTCGTCTGGTTTATCGTGAAAGGCATGATGAATACCTTCCTTATAAGCAACCCGCAGTTCAGTGTTGAAATGCACATTGGTAACACCGGCTTTAATAGCCGCTTTAACATCTTCGTCTTTGAGTCCTGATGCCCCGTGAAGGACATAAAAAACATCCGGAACAGCCGCTATGATCCTTTTCAAATGCTCTATGTCCAGTTTTTCCTCCTGATCCGTTACAATACCGTGGATATTGCCGAACACAACAGCCAGTTGAACAACCGCTGTTTTACCGACAAATTTTTTGGCTTCTTCCGGCTTTGTAAAATCATCAGGGGTTATTTCAATTTTAGTTTGCACCTCCGAAGAACCGCGGAGATAGCCGATCTCTCCTTCAACAAGAATATTCTTACCCAAAGTTTTAACATACTCAACAACTTTTTTTGTCTCTGTTATATTATCGGCAAATACCATTTTAGAGGCATCTATAATGACGGAGTCGTAACCGGCGTCTATCGCCTCTTTGCATTTCTCAAAACTTTTGAAATGATCCGCGTTCAGAAAAACCGGAAAATCATATTCTTCACGCAATGTTTTGACTAAGGCCACTGCCTCTTTGAGGCCAAAAAAATCCGCTTCACCTTCCGATGTGCCGACCATTACAGCCGGAGCGCCGGCATCTCCGGCGGCCTGGACAATTCCCCTTAAGACATCAGCAGTAGCAAAATTAAAATGCCCAAGAGCGGTATTTGATAACCGAGCTTGTTCCAAATACCAGTTAAGAGATTTTTTATTGTTTTCTGCCGACATTTTATATTATTTATTAAATACTAATATACATGGTTTAGAATTATATATTTATCATTATTTTACACAAAACACTGTGTAAAATAATGATAAATATATAATTCTTTAATAAACGGCGATAAATATCGTATACCCTGTTTAGCGTTTTGCGCGACTATGACACTAAATAAAAAACTAGAGTTTTATAAAGCCGCTTATAAGATTCTCCTCTATCATTCGGTTCATCCTTTCCCGCCCCATATATTCGGAGAATATCTTATTCCACAACGCTTCCTGCTGGTGGTAAAGGTATTTTACCTGGCCCTTTTTAACCACAGACATTATCATATCTATGAGATCAAAACTCACCAGTTGGTCTTCTCCGGCGACATTCTTAAAAAAGTCACCTACAAAATCCAGCCCCGTCCAATAGCCAAGATTAAACCGGCCTTCATTCTTTCCGAGCATTCTTGATAAACGGCCCAGATCCTCTTCAGCCCTAAACCAATGCTCCGCTTCCGGATCCACATGAGGTTCAATAAGGCGGAAATCTGATTCATTGTCCTTTGCCAGATACCTTTGAACAACGCGCCATATTATCTGGCCGCCGTCCGGCATTTTTTCTTCGGAAACATCGCCTCTCAAAAGCGACTGGAGTTTGGGAATAAAATCATCATCTTTCATAAATCTTCGGAACAACGCGGAGTAGAACGGCACCTCGTGAAGATAATGCAGTATAAGCGTGAACATGCGCAATGTTTCCCCGGGAGTATCTATTGGGAGAGGAATAACGAAAATTACCCCATATTCCTTAAGATGGCTTATGTTGTGGTATTTTTTCTCAAGAAATTTATCAGCCACTGAAAGCCATTTTTGATCAAGCACCTTCAACTCAACCTCCCTTTCTTCAAAATCATCAGGAGTCAGAGAACCGTATGACTCTTCAAAAAATTTATGCATCCATTCCTTGTTTTGGGTAAACCGTAGAGCGCTGACCACGGAAGCAAATCCCTCTTTTTCTATAAGTTCGCTGGCTGAATTATAGGCAAAATGATTGAGAAGATTGTCCGGTTTATATTTATCCAAAAGCTCGGCCACCTTCTCTCTTTTAATGAATAACCCTCTCGGCGGAGTAAAGACCCTGAAAGCCATATCACAAAGTTTACCGCAAGAAGCAGACATTTGAGAAAGGTCGGGTTTATCAAGCGCGTCATAAAGATACTGGTCCAGGTTAATAAGACGGTTAACCAACGCCTGATATACTTCCTCCGCTTTTGATTCCCTGATCATATCCATTTCGGTCAGAGTCCTTGAAACAAGTATGTCATTCTGGCTGGCTATATCCTCTATAACCCCTTCCTGACCGCTTATAGCCGACATTTTCTGATCTAAATTTAAAAGAAGTTCCGGCGATACTCTTAATATTCTTGAAATTTTATTGTACGCGTCTTTCATGGTTATATGTTTAAAAGTTTAAATGTCATTAAAGTTGAGTTTGCTCAACTTTAACTAACGGCCACGGTCCCCAATCGCCTGCCCTCAATATCCCCGCCTTTGCTCCAAATTTGGCTACAACCGAAGAAGCATTCGCCGTGGCAAACTGTATGGCTTTTTCTATATCGCCGCTCCTGATATATTCAGCTACGAAACCGGAGCTGAAAGCATCGCCGGCGCCAGTCCTTTCCACCACGGGAGAGTCCGGAATTCCGGCTCTATAAATATTTTTGCCGTCGGAAACAGCCACACCATCCGGGCCTTTAGACATTATAAAAATACCCTTAACCAGTCCGTCCATAAATTTGAACACTCCTTCTTCTTTTTTGTAATCTATTCCGGAAATTTTGGCCGCTTCCTCCTGATTCATTATCATAATATCGGCATTTTCTATAAGTATCTTTAGTTTGTCTAAGCCATGCTCAATTTCCTTACCGCCAGGATTAGTCGCAATTTTTATATCCTTGCTCCTGGCCCATTTAACGGCTGTTTCCAGCAGGTCATAGTGTCCTCCCAAACTATCCAGAAAAAGCCAATCGGTTTCAAGTTTGTCAAACGGTATTTTAGCAACGCTGAAATGCTGGCCTTCTCCTTTATAACTTAATATCGTTCTTTCCGCGCTCGGATGAACTAAAATCACCGAATAAGCCGTTCTTGTGGCGTTTTCTTCGCTATTTCTCTGAAAATAATCGGTATTAACCCCCTCTTTTGCCAGTTCATCAATTATTTCCTCTCCATCCCTGTCTTCCCCTATCGTTCCTATGCAGGCGGTTTTAAGACCCTGCCTGGAAAAAGTAACGGAAGCGTTTGTGCCGCCTCCTCCACTGGTAAAGACAATCTCATTTATCTCTATCTTTGACCCCAACGCAAAACATTCTCCCTGACCCGTAGCGAACGACTTGTCTTCTATTATCCTGAACTGCTCGCTCTTCATAAGAACATCCCGCGTGGCCGAACCGATAGAAATTATGTTAAATTTTTTTGTTTCTGGCATATATTATACAAAGTATACATCAATATATGGATTTTTTCATATTCTCAAGCGCTTCGTCCATCTTCCGTCCCTGCCTGAAAAAATAGCTTCCGGCAATCAAAACATCCACTCCAGATTCAACAAGCTTTCTTGCTGTGGTCAGATCAACGCCTCCATCAACGCTTATTTTAATATCAGGATATTTTTGATTGAAATTCTTTATTTTATTTAAAACTTCTTCTTTGAACTCGCTACCATAAAATCCGGGGTTTACTGTCATAAAATGAACAAAGTCCACCTTGTCGGCAAACGGCATTATGCTTTCTATGGGCGTATCTGGATTTATGGCTATGCCGACTTTCTTGCCTCCGGCCCTTGTCTTGTTTATTAATTCGTCCATCTGGTTCGTGGATTCCAAATGAAAAATAAGCGACTCAATGGCCGCGTCCAGCCATTGCCTTAAAACACCTTCCGGTTTTGAAACCATCAGATGGACGGTTATTTTAAGGGGTGTGTGTACGCTTGCCAATTCCTCCGGGCCTTTTATGGTCGTATTGGGTACAAAAACACCGTCTGCAATATCCAGATGAACGCTTAAAAAATACGGCTCTGCGGCCCGAAGCATTTCTTTGAACTCATCCGGTGATTTTGTGAGTATTGCTGGAACAATTTCAATCATTATTTTAGGAATTATTTTTTATTATGTGTTTCATTGCGTAATCTAAACTTCCTCCCACTTTCTTGCCGGGATTTAAAATATTCAACGGGTCAAAGATTTCCTTCACTTTTTCAAACAGTTTATAAATCTCCAGGCCGTACATCTTTTCAAGATACGGTGTTCTTATAAGACCGTCGTTATGCTCGGCTGTTATTGAGCCGCCGTATTTCAAAACAAGATCATAAACCTTAACCGACAGTTCCGGGATTATATTTCGAGATTTCTCGTCCGAAAGGTTCATAAGCGGAATAATGTGAAAATTTCCGTCTCCGGGATGTCCGGCTATGGTATATATCATATAATTCTTATATTCATCCAGTATTCCGGTCAATTCAGGCAGGAATTGAGGCAAATATTCCGGCTTAACAATAATATCATCAATAAATGGAGCCGTTTTCCTGCCTTTTACATGCTTTCTTAATAAATTGAAACTCTCCCGCCTCATGGTCCAATATTTTTGGACATCGGCTTTATCGGCGGCAATTCTTGATGTAAAGTTAAACTTGGAATCAATTTCTTGTTTTACAATCTTTACTTTACGCCTTACGCTTTCTTCATCGTCTCCGGTAAATTCAGCCAAAACAACAAGTTTGGGAATGCCTCCTTTCATAATAACCCATAAATCCGGAATAAATTTGAACAAAACGCCGAATCCGGTTTTTTTTATAAAATCGGGAAGAATTTTGAAAACCAGTTTGATGGTATTATCATCGTATGATTCCATGCTTTCCGGCTCATACTTATTCAAGGCAAGCACCAGATCGCCTACCTTATTCAGGTCTTTAAGGAATAGAACCAGAAGTTGTGAATATTTTGCCGGTTTTATAAGACGGAATTTTATCCTGGTGATAATTCCGAGAGTCCCCTGCGAACCGACAAAGAGTTTTGTCAGGTCAAATGTTCTTCCGTTCCACACATTCCACAGGGCGTAACCGGCTGAATTTTTGGACACATCCGGTTTGGCTTTCCGAATAAGCTCATGATTCGCCTCCAGCAGTTCATGCATTTTGCGGTATATGCTCCCTTCAAAATCATCTTGTTTCTTTTTCTGTTCCAGCTCGCCGACAGTCAACGGCTTAAAAACATACTCGTTGCCATTGCTCAACACTACATTGAGTTCTTCAACATAGTTCTCCGTTTTTCCATAACGAAGCGATTTCTCTCCGCCGGAATTATTGGCAACCATACCGCCTACGGCGCAAAGTTCCCGAGAAGCCGGATAGGAAGGCAGGAGCAGGCCCTTCTTTAATGTTTCTTTTTCAAAGTCACGGTAGAAAACGCCCGGTTCAACAATCGCCCATCCGCCATCTCCGGAAGACGCGCTTCGTATTTCTAAAATATTATTATAATACGCGGTAAAATCTAAAATAATGGATTCGCCCAATGGCCCGCCGGACATATCGGAACCACCGGCTCTGGCGGTTATGGATAAGTTTTGATTTGATGATTTGCGTTCCGCGACAAATTTGACAAGGTTTTTTATGTCGTCGGTATCCTTTGGTTTAACCGCCAGTTCCGGTTTAACTTCAAAAATACTGGCATCTCGGCCGTACGCTTCCAGTTCGTTGCCGTTTACGATAACTTCGCCTTTTGTTAACTCCCTGATTGAGTCCGAGATCATTGTGTTAATCCCTCTTCTATTTTTTTTATCTTATCCAATCTGCGGATATGCCGTTCGGAGCCGGAAAATTCCGACTTAACAAAAGTTTTAACAATCTGCTTATTGTTGTCTTCGCTTGAGTAGTCGGCGGACAGACCGATGATGTTAATATCCTCATCATTCACCGCGGCCTTTGTCTGTTCCGGATTCGTCATTGTGCCGGCAATTATGCCTTTGACCTTGTTGGCCGCCACAATCACTCCTATCCCCGAACCGCACGCCAATATGCCTTTTGAACCTTGTTCGGCGGCAACCCGCCTGGCCGCTAATTCCGCAAAATCGGGATAATCATCGTCTTTATCGTATTTTAAAGCGCCGATATCTTCATATTCGTATCCCAACTCTTTCAGCCATTCTTTTATTTTTTCTTTTAATTCAAACCCGCGATGGTCTGACGCTAAGTAGATCATTTTATAGTCAGGTAATTAACCTGTTTAAATATTGGACTGCGCTTAGAGTGGCTATGCACCCCTGGCCGGCGGCAATTACAATTTGTTTGAAGGGTACATTTGTTACATCGCCGGCGGCGTACAAACCCGGTATATTTGTCTCGCAATTCTGATTCACGATTATTTCACCAAAATTGTTTTTTTCAATATTTTCGGGCGCAATATTTGAATTAGGCGCCATTCCTATATGAATGAAAGAGCCGTCTATTTTCAGCTCTTTTGTCTTTCCGTCTTTATCTGTGTATTTTAAACCCGTTACAAATTTGTCTCCTGATATTTCAGTAGTGCCGGCATTGTATATAATTTCAACATTTTGCTTCTTTTTTAAATTTTCTATCAAGATCTGGTCGCCTTTGAATTCCGGATTCTTGTTTATAACATAGACCTTGGCGGCAATATCAGCCAGCATCAGAGCAGATTCAAGCGCAGAATTCCCGCCGCCTATGGTTGCGACCGTCTTGTCCTTGAATAAGGGCCCGTCGCAGGTAGTGCAATAACTTACGCCTTTGTTCCTGAATTCTTTCTCTCCGGGAACATTTAAAGATCTCGGGTGGACACCGGTGGCAACTATAACGGCGCTCGCATTATAATCTCCGCTTTTTGTATTTATCAAAAAGCCATCTTCCTGTTTCTTTATGCTTACAACTTCAATACCTTCTTCCATATCCGCTTTATAAAAATCCAGATGCTCCTTGAATTTTTCAGCCAATTCAATGCCGTTAGTTTCACTCATTCCGGGCCAGTTGCCTATTTCGCCTGAAGTGGAAACCTCTCCGCCGAAATCCTTTGAAATTATTTTGAATTTAAGCTTGCGTCTTGCGGCATAAATACCCGCTGTCGCGGCGGCAGCCGAACCGCCCACTATAATAAGGTCGTATTTATTCATAATAAAAGTTTAGTTATAATGAGATAGTTAAAAAATTCCATTTATTTTATCATAACATAAATTTATGACCAACAAAAAAGCGGTTTTTATTATTTTAGTTTTAAGCATAGCGACGCATTTTGCTTTCTTCGGTTATCCTGATGAAACGGTCTTTGATGAGGTTCATTTCGGCAAGTTTGTATCCGGATATTATACGGGTGAGTACTATTTTGACATTCATCCGCCGTTGGGAAAATTGATAATAGCCGGATTCGCCAAACTGTTCAATATCAAGCCAGAATTTAACTTCGCGGAAATAGGTGAAAAATTTCCGGATAAAAAATATTTGGTATTGAGATTTCTGCCTGTTTTGGCGGGCACATTACTGCCAGTTATAATTTTTCTTCTTATTTTGGAACTGGGACTAAGCCGCATAGCCGCTTTCGCCGGAGGACTGTTTATTATTTTTGAAAACGCAATTTTAACGCAATCCCGCCTTATGCTTCTTGACCCTTTTCTGCTTCTTTTCGGTTTTGCATCGCTCTTATTCTACTTTAAATCCCGTTCTGCGCTTCATACCGCACGATATAGGGTCTTAATGTCTGTCTTTGCAGGTTTAGCCGTATCGATCAAATGGACGGGCTTAAGCTTTATCGCTATCCCGATAATAATTGAAATGTGGGAATACCGCATGAGTTTATCGTATAAAAATTTAATCAGGTATTTTAAATGGCTTATTTCTTTTGTCGGAATTGTCTTAACGGTTTATTTCTCTGTTTTCTTGCTCCACTTCGCGCTTCTGCCAAAACCGGGTCCGGGCGATGCTTTTATGAAGCCCGGTTTCAGGGACAATAGTATTGTTAAAAATATTTTGGATCTTAACATTGAAATGTACAGATCAAACCAGCGGCTTACGGCAACTCATCCTTACAACAGCAGTTGGTATGAGTGGCCGTTTATGGTCCGGCCGATATATTACTGGGTAAAAGACAATGCCAGAATATATCTCTTCGGAAATCCGGTCATTTGGTGGAGTTCAACTATTGCTATCGCGTTTGGTATTAAGTATTTGGTATTAAGTATTAATAAAAGAAAGTTAGATGAGGTTTTAGCGATTCTATTCGGCGGTTATGTTATCAATCTTTTACCATTCATCGGTATAAAACGCGTTATGTTCCTTTACCACTATCTAATCGCGCTGATATTCGCCATAATGATACTTTGTTACTTGATAGATAAAAACAAAAACTCCCGCAACATTTTTACGGTAATTGTGGCTGTCGCTATCGCCGCATTTATTTTCTTCGCGCCTCTATCCTATGGCCTTCCTCTTTCCGACAAATCTTATGAGGCAAGAGTTTGGTTTTCCGTCTGGCGGTAACTTAGTAACTCAACTGTTTTGATTTTTTATACAGCTCCTCCGCCGCTGTCCAATCAAAATTATTCCAAAAATCAATAATATAGCTTTTCCTGTCAGAACCGTAATCAATGAAATACGCGTGTTCATAGACATCAAGAACGATTATCGGCAAACAGCCCCAAACTCCGCCTTGATTATGCGCGTCTCCGTTATATTGCTTCAAATTACCGGCTTTTACGTCCCAAACCAACAAAGACCATCCTCTGGCGGCCATTCCGCATTCCGTAAAATATTTAATAAAATCTTTA
>JBBTTJ010000049.1:0-1138 GCA_038064315.1 Patescibacteria group bacterium
CTTGAAATTTCCCCGAAAAACGGCTGGCGAGCCCGCGTAGCGGGCGAGCCAATGAACTCATTTCCTAACTGGCGGAGGGTAAGGGATTCGAACCCTTGATGCCTTGCGGCATACACGCTTTCCAAGCGTGCGCACTAGACCACTATGCGAACCCTCCATTTAGCGAATTATTTATAACATATTTCTCTAATTTCTTTATATATCTAAAATACTAGCGGTCGCAAGTATTTTAGATATTAGCGAATATTAAATTTATTTTTAAGATCTAATTCATTATCTACATGTTGGGCTTCTATGTATCTCACAAATCGCCTAACATTATAAAATTCGACTATGTATTCAATCTCATTCCTGCATTCAAATGGCAGGATAAAGACCGAATGCTGCAACTCTTTGAATCCTAGTCTTACCAACTGATAGCGCAGGGCTTCTCTTACCATTCTTAATTTCTCTGGAATATCAAAGATAACTATCCGCCACTTCTTATCCCACATATGTCTTGGTATCGTCATTTTCTCTAGGTTATAAGTCAGAGCCACTTTCTTACCTTCCTTAGACAATATAAAGGTGGTGGTACCATCCTTGTTTTCTTTCTCGGAGATTAGTTTGGATTTATAGAGAGCGGCAATGGCTGCAGATAATGATTCCCTATCTATTTCTAACCACTCCTTTCCCGCTTCTCTTAGGACTCTAAAATGATGCTTCGGAGACCGGCTCATAGATAGGCTAAGCCCAGCCAATAGTAAAAGTAAAATTTTCTTCTGCACCTTACCCTTTCTTGCCATTTTTACATTATATAAAATAATTATCTAAAATACTTGCGGTCGCGGGTAATTTAGACTTTGAGATTTTAATTAGAAATTAGAAATAATTATTCAATACGCAATCTTCTGAATCTTTTGCGCAATCTTTAATAAATCCACGGGCATTGTCTTCTTTCCCATCTTAGAAATAGAAAATTTGTTTAAACGCTCAAGAGTTTTGTGTTTGCGATTCTTCGCTACTTCTACGTGGGCCTCTTTCAGAGATTCTGGAAATTTGTCAGGATGAGCTGTTTCCATGACTACCACCACATCTTCTGGCTTGACTGCCTTTTTGGATCTGGCGCGAATAGTTGCTACGAGAGCGGTGGTACCGT
>JBBTTJ010000050.1:0-16216 GCA_038064315.1 Patescibacteria group bacterium
AAGTTCCTTGCCGCGATGTCCAAAAACACCGGCTGGGCATTGGTATATTCGGACCAATCGGTGGCAATATTTTTAAAAAGAACCCCAGAAAATAAAAACTTAATTGATAAATCTATGGACATCACACCATGAAACAGATACGCCTTAAAATTCTCTGCCTAAACTCTTTATGAAGGCCCGGGCATCGGGTTCAAAAGATGGGTCCACTTGAACCGCTTTGCGCGCCATCGCTACGGCATCGTCTATTCTACCCAAATTTGCGTATGCCGTCGCCAATGAAGCATAATGTTGAGGATTTTTGGGATTCAATTTAATAATTTTTTCGTAAGCACCCGCAATTCTGACAAAATCTTTGTTTTTAATATAAACATTTATTAACCTTAAATAATCCTGTTCGCTGGGACCGTAAGCCGCTTCTCCGACTAATGACCTCTCCAGATCTTCAATGCCGCTCATATCACCGCTCTCTAACTTGGCCGCCCCAAGATACCAACGAGATAATCCGGTTTCAGGATTTAAATCCAAAGCCCTCTGGAAATATTTAATGGCATTGGGATAATCCCTTTTATTAAGGTATGCCTGGCCTATTTCGTAGTAAGTCCTTATAAAAGTCGGCGAAAGCTCAAAAGCTTTCATAGAGCTTTCCAACGCCCTGTCGTTATACGAAGATTTGGGGTCATCTTTACCGAGGATGATATTCAACCTGGAGAGATATAGATACGGCAAATAATCAGCCGAATTTTCTTTTACATTCCTGCTAACTTCAACTATCGCATAATCGTAGGCCTCTCTAACGGCTTTTTCTTTAATGCTCGGGCCGCCTACACCGACTAAATATTGAGCAAATCGGTGTCTGTATTCATATTTACCCGGAACATTGTAAGACAAGGCCTCTTTATATTTTGCAAATGCGCCGTTAAAATCACCCGCCCATCCCCTTACAATAGCTCTCGTAGTTGCATAGTTGGCCTTGGCCGGCAAAATATTGGTTTTGTATATTAACACCGCAGTCAGAACAATTAAAATTGTCGCCGCAAAGTTGATAAATGATCTCTTTACGACGGCTGTTTGAACGACATGTGTTTCTTTTTTAGCGTCTGAATTAAGATAAGAAATAAATCCGGCTATTGTAAAAAAAACAATAAAGTTGGGAGAAGTGTCAAATATAAAAGAGTTGTGGATCATATACGCTATAATAGCGGGTGTAAGACCGGCGCCATAAAGAACAAGGTCATTATCCTTTAAGAATCTCCACAAAGAAGAAAACAGAGCGATAAAAATATTTATATAGGCAAAAAAACCGACAATTCCCATCGTCACAAGAATCTCAACAAACATATTGTGCGCCCTGTCAAAAAGGGTCTCCGAACCGGAACCGACAAAAAACTTAGGATTGAAGTATTTTGAAAAAGGGATATTGAAGTTCTCCGGACCCCAACCCAAAAGTATTGTCTTCGGACCTTCGCTCCACCCATTCAGCCCGGCCTGCCAGGCCCAAAAACGCGTCTGAACGGTAATAGAGGTAAGCGATAAGTCGGTAATCCTGCTTAAATACCGCGAGCTCTTAATTAAAGAAGAATCTCTAAAAAGAAGCGAGAAAACTATGAATAGACATGCCAAGCCCACAAAGGCGTTAAAAGCAATCTTACCGATACGGGACTTTTTGTATTTCATCCATAAGAACGCAAAGACTGTAATTCCGACCGCATAACCCAAAACTGAACCCCTTACCGCCGTCATCAAAACGGCTACGGAAGTTGTTATAAAAGCGAATAAATATGATGTTTTTTTATTTTGACTATTTTTGGGTTTCAAATACATCATTAAAGACAAAAACACGGTAAACAGTTCATAGCCGGCAAATAAAGCCGGATTACCGATAGTGCCGAATATCCTCTCCCGCCCTCCGGAACCGACAAAAAACTGTATATCCGTTTTTTGTCCAAAACCATAAAATGCCGATAACACCCCCGCAAAAATGGTTAGGTCAAACAATCTTTGCCAATGTTCTTTTTTGGTAAAAACCGAGATCAAGATAATAAAAAACAGAAAATAATGCCCAAATGTCCAAAGACCGCCCATTCTCTCAAGCGAACCCCAAAAACTCGGGTATATCAAAACGCTGGTTAGAGTGGTTAAGGAAAATGCCAGCACGAATAATAAAAACGCCCAAAAAACTTTATCCATCCTGGGCAGGTAAGAACGATCCTTAAGAATTAAGATTAGATAAGCCACCCCCAAAATCTCAATTAAACTCCTGAAAACTAACACCTTCCCGAAATGAAAAGGAGAAATGAAGTCCTTCCAAATAATAAGCGGCACAAACGCCGTGAGATAGATTCCAAATCTTATAAATTTTACCAAATTGAGATCCCTTGTGTTCTCTTTTTGCATGTTAGTTGATATTATAAAATAAATCCTAAAAATTTCTACACTTCCGCGCTACCGGGCGCTAACCGTGTATATATTCCCAGTTGCGTCATCAGATATATAAAGTATGCCGTCCGGACCGAATTTCAAGTCAACCGGCCGGCCGTAAGTCTTTCCGTTTTCAAACCATCCTGATATAAAGTCAATTGGTTTTTGAGACAGGACTTTGCCGTCAGCATCCAAATCATACCTTACAATTTTGTAACCGACCGGCACGCTTGAATTCCATGACCCGTGCAGAGCCACTAAAAGGTCGCCTTCCCATTCCTTTGGCCATCCGCCGTTTAACGGGATAAAAACCAGTCCCAACGGCGCCGAGTGAGCCGGTATTTCTATGACAGGCGGCTCTGTCTTTGAGCAATCAGATGGTATGTCGGTTCTTTCTATTTTTTCAGGATTGAATTTAATATCCCTGATTTTATTACCGTAGCAAAACGGCCAACCGTATCTTTTTGCGCCGAATTTATCTTCCGAACCGGCGACCTTGACTATATTTATCTCATCCGGAGGCAAATTATCCCCTAAATTATCCCTACCCATCTCCGTCGCCCAAATTTCTTTTGTTTTTGGATGAAAAGTAAAGAAGACTGAATTTCTTAACCCGCCGGCAAACTCGGCAGTATAGGTTCCGACAGGGTCTGATTCCAGTATCGCCGCTCTTTTCCATGTAGTTGTTTCAACGCACACATCACAGGATGAACCGACGCTTATATATAATTTTGTTTCAACTTGCGTGTTTATCGTGCCGATTATCTGGCTTTTTCTAAAATTAGGTCCGAATGCGATAGTACGAGTAAAATGCCTGCCTTCAGACGGGAGAGTAGTGATGATATTTTGGCCTTTTTGACTTAAAATTTTAGAGTTTTTAGTGTCATACGAATATCTGGCAACCTGGTGAGTTTCAGCCACATAAAGATAAGTGTTTTTGCCGAGATCAGTATAAAAATCCAACCCGTGAGGTTGTTTTAAGTTTTCAAGAATAACAACTTTATCTTCAGCTTTACCGTCATTGTCGCTGTCTTTCAGCATCAGAACTTTCCCGGTCTTGGTCTCGCTTACAAGCGCCCTGCCGGCCGGATCAAAAGCAATGACTCTGGGATTTTCAAGGTCTTTAGCAAAAATATCAATCTTAAACCCGTCCGGAAGTTTAAGAAAAGGAAGCGATGAATCGTCTATGTTAGTCGGCTGGGGTGTTTCAATTGGGGGAACATTATAACCGATAATTTTTTTAAATAAGTAAACACCGCCAAAATAAAGACCGGCCAGCGCTAAAACAACTACGGCTGATATTGCAATGGCTTTTTTATTGCTAAACATGATCTAATATTACCTAAAAATAAGAACTTTTCAAGCTTATTTTTGTTCTGCTATTTTTACCATACGCATTATCTCCAAGCTCTTATTTCCCTGTTCAAGCGCCATTTTAAGATAGGGAAGAGCCAGTTTGTAATCCCCCTTCACAAAATAAGCCGTTCCTGTTAATGCGCTTATTTCAGGGTTATCAATAGTGACAAAATATTTATTTATCATATCCAATGCCTTGTCCGGCCTGTTAAGAGCGATCTGTATATAAGAATACCTGATAATATATTCGGCCGTAGAATAAAAATCTATAACCTTGAGGAAATTATTCCCCGCTTCCTCAAGCCGTCCTTGTTTCAAATACAGCTCCGCCAGGTTTATATGGGAATTTATGGCATCTGAATTAAGTTCTAAAGATCTTTTATATTTTTCTTCGGCTAAAACATAATCTCCGTCATGGTCGGCGACAACTCCCAACAAATTCTGAAGATGAGAATTATCTTCATATATGCTTCCGGCTATTTTAAGCTGTTCTTTGGCCAAATCCCACTCATCAGCTCTTATATGCACACCGGCCAGCGCCGTTCTTGTTATTAAGCTGTCCGGAGATTCTTTTACGGTTGCGTAAAACAATGTCCGGCTGTCATGCCAGTCCTTATTTCTTATAAATGTCCTGGCGCCGTAAAAAGCCAGGATCACCGCCAAAAGACCATAAGCCGCCTTTGCGCCCCATTTTTTATAATCGTAAATTTTAACCAAAACGAGGGCGGCAACAATCGTAAATCCAAAAGACGGAAAATACATCAATCTTTCTCCCATTATAGTTCCTATCTGTTTCACCAAATTGGAAATAATCATATAGGGAAACAGGAACAATGCCGCGCTGAAAGAAAGTTCTTTGCTTACTTTTTTATAAAAAACAATAATAGCAACCAGCAAAGCAAAAATTAAAATGCCAACAATGGATTCAACGGAAACAAAAGGACTTCTGATCACTTTTATGGCATTAAAGGAATAATCAGCCGAAAGATGAACCGGCCATATTAACTTTTCAAGATACAGGTACAAAACCTTAAATGCCGTAGAAATTCTTTCCGAAAAAGATACGAATCTTAAAGGATTCTCCGCCATGGTTGCCGTAACATCTCCCAGAAAATAGCCGCCTAACGCCTTATATCTTAACAGCGCATAAAATCCCAACGGTAAAGAGAAGAACCATAATTTTTTAAATGAATCCCAAATTTTTATATCTGAAAAAACAACGCTAATATAAAAAATTATCGGCAACACCATTAAAGCCGACTCTTTACTTAACAACGCCAGTAAAAACGACGCGGCGCTTAGGATTTTATTGTTCTTAATAAAAAAACAAATGCCGGCAACACCAAATAAAAACGACAAAAGCTCCGCTCTGCCAACAATGGAAGTTACGGCTTCGGTGTGGATGGGATGGGCCAAAAATAACAAAAAGACCGCGTAAGACAGAAACTTTTTCTTAAATAAAAAATTGACCAGCCAAAATACCAGAAAAGAACTGACGGCATGAATGATTATGTTGACTATATGAAAACCAACCGCTTGTCCTGAGCTTGTCGAAGGAGCGAACAAACTATTTACATAATGATTAATTGCGTAAGAAGCCATTGTCAGGGGACGGTAAAGTCCGGTTTTGGACATATTCTGGTGGTAGGGTGATATAAACAGATCAAAAAAATTACCCGCATATTTAACATCGGGCCTATTTTGAACAACAGAAACATCATCAAAAACGAAATTTCCAAAAATACCGTTGCCGAAGACCGCAAACGACAAAACGAGTGATAACAAGAAAACTTTAAAAAGGGTCATTTTGAGAGTTCGCGGGCAAGTTCTTCCAATAACTTGCCGGTTCCAGGGTCCAGATTGGTCAATTCAAGGCCTTTTTGAACATCTTGCCGAGCCTTTTCTTTATTATTAAGCGCGATATAGACAAGCGCCGAGTTATAATAAACGCGAGGGTTGTTTGGAATAATCAATTTTAGTTTTTCTATATTTTCAGCAGCTTCAGAAAAATTTCCCCGTTGAGCATATATAACTGCCAAATTTTGATATGGATAATAAAAATTTGGATCAATCTCTATCGCTTTTTCGTATAGTTTAATTGCCCCGTCAATATCCCCTCTGGCTTGTAAAATGGTTCCTAAATTGTAATTGGGCTGCGCAAATATACCTCCTTGAGAAGCGGCGATCTTGTAATATTTTTCGGCGTTTTCCATATCTTTTTTATTGTAATAAATATTACCCACATTATTATTTATTCTCACGCTATCAGGCTCATATTTTAGAATATCCAGATAAAAAGCAAGAGAATTGCCCCAAAGAAGATTGCGCTGAATTGACTGATAAGAGAAAAAGAACAGATAAGCGACAAGCGCAGCAGAAAAAAGAAAGTGTAAAATAGAAAGTTTTTTGAATTTTAAGAAATCAAATAATTTTACCAGATAAAAAGCGACAACAACCCAGAAACCTATCATCGGTAAATAGAGCCAGTGTTCATATATTTCCGCGTTAATCGGCGTAATTCCGGAAACCATCGCCAGTCCGACAAAAAACCAGCCCCAGCCAAAGAACCAAACTTTGACATCGGATGCCGCTAATTTATTCTTGCGGTATAGAAAAATACCGACAGCAATAATAGTTGCCACTATCATAGCTCCCAACCAGACCGGCCACTGGAACAAAGATGTATGGACAATTACGCTTCTCTCCATATGCAAGCCGATGGGAACAAATAAGAGGCGAAAATAATCAACCAAAACATGTATAAAAGTAAACAAGCGGTAAATAAGATTTTCCGAATATAAGTTTGGCGTGATATAAAAGTTCAGAGTGTTTTGGAAATTAAGTACGGTAAGCCGCAAAATCCCGTAGACGGCAACCACGGCAAAGTAAGGCAAGGCCTCTTTAAAAGAATTTATAACAGCCGTTAAGAACCTGTCTTTTGATATAAACGATACATAGAACACCATCAAAAGGGCCGGAAATATAATCCCCGTCTCCCGACTCAAAATGGCTAAAACTAAAGCTGTCAAAGACAGAATTTTAAACACCGCTGATCTACCTGTGGATAAACGACATTCAATGTCGTTTATCCACAGGTAGAGGGCAAGAAGCATAAAGAAGACGGACAGAGGATCGCCGCGGCCGGCTATATACGAAACCGCTTCGGTGTTAAGAGGATGAATAACGAATATTAAAGCAGTCAAAAAGGCAACCCAACGGCCGGATATTTTGACATCAGATGTCTTACGGACATCTGATGTCGTTAATACCATATTCAATAAAAGAAAAACAATAACCGCGTTGGCGATATGGATAGAATTGCTTACCAAATGCCAAAGGAAGGGTTTTGCTTCAGATATAACCCAGTTAAGAGCGAAGGTAAAGAAAAGGAACGGCCGGTAATAATTACTCTGGAGACCGACTCCGGCCAGAGTATTATGCGTAAGCCAGAATTTTATATTATCCCAGCTTATCGTGTGGACAAAATTATTATTTATTATCCAGTCATCGTCGTCCCAAAATAATTGATTGTTTAGGTTAAAAGAATACACAAAAAAACCAACAACTATCAGCGTAATAATGAATAAAGCTGTTGGATTTTTGACAATGTTTAACCTAAACATTAAGGTAGCGCCACTGTGGTTTTGCCGATACACTGTTTTTCAAAAACCTTGACATAACCCCCTGTGGTTACAAAATTTCCTTTTTGATCCACCAGCCGCCCATACTGTATCTTTGCGGTTATGTCGTATGTCTTGGATTTGGGATTCTCCGGCAAAAATATTCCCAACAAACTTTCCCCGTTTGGAATAGGGATCTTGTTAAATATATTCGGCCCAACTGATATATTATCCTGTGGAGTTACCGTCCAAAGAACATTCCTTCCGGGATGATCAATTCCTTTATAAATAAATAACGCGTCCTGATTATCATAAGTATTATGATTCAGAAATTTTATCTCGCCTTTCAATTCACAAGAAGCGTCGGCCAGGAGCAAGGACCACGGCACTGTTTCACCTATAAATGTTGTTCTGCCATCACCGGTAGGAAGCGGAACTTTTGAAATATTCGGCTTTGGTGAAGAAGAAGGTGTTGGCGACTCTACAACAACCGTAGGACTGGGGGTTTCATCTGCGATGTTTTTTTCGCTTGTTTTGTTTGAAAAATAAAATACGGCGGAAATCAATACTACGACTAGTGAAATTGAAGAAATTATTGTGTTTTTCATTGGCATATACTATCAAAAAATTTTGGTAATTTCAAGTCCCGTAAGCAAACCGAAACCCCCGCAAGAGCGGGGGTTTCGGTTACCATAGCCAATCTCATCGCAGATCAGCCAGATATATTTAACTACACGGATTTACCTTTGGAAGGTCGGACCGTACAACGGCACACTTCTCAAGACACCGGTTGTTGAAGGCGTGTCTAACGCACTTGTGCCTCCGTTATAGTCGCCTACCCAGTTGATCAAGCCAGCTTGATCATCCTGCAGAGTTACCTGGAAATAATCGGCAGCTCTGTTGGTTCCAGCAGCAACACCATAGTGTTGTGTCGGATTGTTCAACCTGATGCTGAAGGTTCTTGTATTACCTCCGGCAATTTCTATATCCTGACCGGCAAAGTCAAAGGATATTGAAGAATTGGTATCCGGGTCAACTCCATAGGGTTTGTCTTGAGCAAACGATATGGTCTGGTTTGTATCAGCGGCGCTCGGGTCGTTAATGAATCGCAACGCGCTCGGACCGTCAATTACGACTCCGGTTTCATCCAAAATCGAGAAAGTCGTACTGGTTGTGGTATTTATTTCTGAATCACCAGAAGCTACTACCTCAAAGGCCAGAGAACCAGACCCCTTGTGTTCATTGTCAAATCTCAAGTTGGCAGTGTTAAGACCCATTGCCGTGATTGAGAATTTGAACACAGTCGGCGTACCAAGCAAGCTGTATGGCGTAGGCAAAGCAACCAACTCAATCTTCGGAAATATCTTATAGACATACTGGTCATAAGCTCCAGCTATCCACTTGATATTAGCGCCAGAACCATCAATAACCGTACCTGAACCTTCTCCAATAGCTCTAAACCCATTGGCCACGCTACCATTATAAGTATCGTGCAGATCCAGCGAGAATGAGACCAACGGACCAGCGGCTGTACCGGTTGTTTGACTGGCTCCTTCATCCTTGGTCTTCATATTAGCATTTACGGCTACATCCAAGCTTGAATCCTTTGGCACATAAGGCCTGTTTGGATCAGCGCTGCCCCAGGCAAAGTTCGCGGAAGCCGCGTTTCCAAATGACTGGGTTACAGTCAACATACTTCCGGCCTTGTTCTTGTATGTCAAGGAAACTTCTTTGACATTTGCGGCGGCATCAGTTCTTTCAGCGGCAACGGAAGCGCCAATCGTCAGTTTCTCAATATATTGGGCCTCATCCGTAGAGCTCAATCTGAATTTGGAAACCGGAGCATTTTGCTGGCCCCAGTATAAGGCGCCTTTTGCCGGACTGTCTGAAGATGTCGCTAAGGTCATTGAACCGCTATTCTTCACGGTCAATACTTTTGTCGGGGTTAGACCGCCGTTGACTGCAGCAGCGCCAGGATTTACGGTATTGGAATCAGAATCCAATGAAGTAACATCTCCGGTTGCGGCGATATCAAAGGCATATAAGTCACCGGCCGTGCCTGATGCCTGGTTATTGGACAAATCAACTCTGACCAACACTGTCTTAGATGTTCCGGCTGGAATATCCCAAGCAAGATTACCGAAAGTGATTGTTCCAGTTCCGCCGGTACCTAATGAGTTGTTGGTGACTTTGCCGGTATCGGCAATCAAAGCGCCTCCGGATTCATACAACTCTACTGAAGAAGCCATATTTGCAACCGATATACCGCTATCGTTATCGGCATCAGGAGTACCTTCATCATAGGTATCTCCAGCAGTGTCTATGGTAACACCGGTGAGCTTAATGGTAGTTACTTTAAGAGCCGATGCCTGACTGGCGGCAAAAGTTATGCCAACCGCATCAACATCTTTTGTGCCTCTGATCTTCGTCTGGCTGGCTGGTGCGCCGGCTAAGCTCAAAGTCAACGCAGAAGCAGAAAGCGTGATGTCAGGACCGGAAATATCCGCTCGGGGAACAATGTCAGCCGCGGCAACCGAGGTATTCGTACCAGCATACTTTGCCACCGTCACATCGCCAGCGTCATCGCTGTAGTCATCAAGAACAGCTCTGATTATGCTACCAGAAATTAATTCGGCTGCGACAAGTGAAGTGTCAATGTCTGCTGTAACTTTAAAGTTGTAAGTTACACCAGCGGCGAGGTCAAGAGTATCAGTGAATGATTCCTGAACACCGCCTCCAGCGGGACAGCTTACGGTATCATCGGCATGGTCAAATGCGGTAGCATCCTTCGGACCGATAACAACGCTGTTTGTGGCTTCGTTCGAAACTTTGAAGTCCGTAACATCGTCCCAATCCGCTTCGGTGGTTTCGGTGTCATAAGTACCGTCTCCGGCCTGGTCAGCGCAGAGAGTAAATTCTGTCTTTTTGATCTCAATGTTGGAAACAGCAGTCACTGAATACCTCAATAAGGTAACATCTTTTGCCTGTGTACCAACAGTAGAAGCTGAAGGACCATTGAATGCCAAGGTTAACGCTCCGCCCTGAAGGGTCAAAGTCGTGGCTTCAGAGGAAGCATCAAGAGTATTGGTACCCTCGGCCATACCATTGCCATACTGGTCTCCAATAGCCAAGAGATCTGAATTGTTCTCAAAATAGAGAATGACTGTCTCGTCTTTCTTTCCAGCCAGATCTCCATAAACTTTAAATGTGGCATTACCACCCTTGGCAATGGTGTATCCAGAACCTAAGTCAAAGACAACATAACTGTCTGTAGTAACTGAACCTGACCATTCCATTGCTCCGGTCTTTATTTTGATGTTGGTCAAATCAGCAGGCTTCAATGTTCCGCCATTCAACATTGTTAAACGCTTGATAGAAGCGGCTTCGGTGTTAGCCGTTAACTTGAATTCTGAAAGCTGGGCTTGCTTCTGACCCACGGTTGGGTTGGAAATTGAACCAACTTTGGCGGTATCAATAGTACCGGACGAAGCGCCAGAGACAGAAAAGTTATTACCATTCAAAGGCGTTCCCGATACGGCAGTTCCGCCAGTAGCGGCGGCGCTTACTAATTGAACATAGTTAACATCACCAGCTGTGGCTGCGGACATATCAGCAACTATAGAAAGGTCTTTTGAACCGCTCACAGCAATATTCAATAAGAATGTAATTTCGCCGGAAGAAGATGAGAATGACTTGCCTGAAGTCAACCTCTTGGCTCCCTCATAGACATAAATATCGCCGAAGTCAGCCGTTTGACCGGCGCCTAATCTCTTAATAGTCAATGTATTGACCGTGCCTGTACCGCTAACTCTAGCCATCAACATCTCAACTCCAACAGCATTTTTTGTAATTGTTTTGGCTGCCGGGTTGCCAGGGGCTAAGCTCACGGACAACGGACCGGTAGTCGGAGTTGAACCGCCTCTTACATACACTGGAACCTGGGTTACTGAAGTAAAGTCGGCTCCTGTGCCATAGAGGGCTTTTTCGGCCGCGTTGATGATGAAGACTTTCTTAAAGAAGTTCGGGTCATCTATAACGGCTTGCGCTCCGGAGGTGTTAACCCATCGGAGAACGGCAACATCCTCTCCGGTCGTTTCTAAACCGTAGACCTTCTCCTCTCCGTCAACTCGGAATAATCCGGAAGTTGGGAACGCGTCTCTCGTTGCCGGAGACACACTCTTCACCGCGGCGAATCCGCCAAGGTGACCGTAGAGTCCGAAGATTGCAGGATTCAAGAACAATCTCTTGTATCCCTGCTCATTGACGATATATACATCCGGATCGTCGGAACCGGCCGCGCTGATGGTGTTGCCTTCCGTAAGGCCGTAATCAGCCGGAGTTGCGCCCCATGCTACCGGAGCAGCAAGATACGCAACACCTGACAACGACAATACAGTCGTCATCGCGGTGAAAACCGTGAAGGCCTTCAAAAGGCGATCGCGGGTATCTTTTGATACTATATTCATTTTAATTTTATGTTTGCTCTGAACCGTAACTGTTCTATCTCTCATTGGAGGATAGATCGACAAGTTCCGATACAGAGTTTAATTACTATTTTATTTTTATCGTTTATTTTTCATTCACCTTATTCAAGGTCTTATTTTATCACCGTCGTTATTTACACTTAATTCGACCGGTAAATTATCGGCGGGGAATTTGTTTTGACTCAAGACCTTTGTTCGCAATTTAATTATTTCTTTCCTGCATTAGCTACATTGTTTGATTTTCTTTCTCCTGATTTTCAACGTTCACTCATTGGCTATCCGCTTCTGATAACGACGCTTGTCATTTCCAGAAGCGGCCAGCCCATTAATTAATATCGGCGACGAAATGCCAAAACAGCCGAAAAACGGCTACTCTTTAGTCAAATTAACTATTTCGTTCGTCATAAATATCTGTCTCTGCTAAGTATATCTGATGTTTTGACTTATTGATATTATCAAACTGGCTGAACAAGTCAACCATCATTAACACTAATTATACATGCTCTATCGCGGGCTACAAGTATGTCAATTGTGGATAAATAAATCAACCTAATCATTGACTAACATTACCCTGTTCCCATAACCCCAGATAAGGCCATGAGCGGTGAGAGCCGGTGAAATATCGGAATTTGAGCCGGTTTCAATGCTCCAGAGCTGGTCTCCGTCGGGATTTACGCCATATAATTTGCCGTTTTGGGTGGAAAAGTAGACATTGCCTAAGCTATCTATGACCAACTGCTTATTGATATAACCGTCGGCCTTGAACGGAGATGGCCATTTGGGTGTTAGATCGGATTTATTCAAAGCAAAAACCTGTGAACCTGAAGCGGGGTTAAGATTATTATTGAAACCGACATAGAGCGTATCGGGGGTTATGGCAACTATCGTGGCGGCTATGTAATCAACTGGAGCAATATCATTGGCGTTGATGATAGAACCGCCGGACGGAATGCTGAACAACTTAGGTCCGGCCGAAGAGTAAGTAATGCCGGTTGTTTTGTCGTATGAAGGGTCAGTCGGCGCGTTGTCGTAGGCGTCAGTGTAGTATAATTCCTCCGGCCATAATTGATTTCCGTTTTCAGAATAAGCATTGAAAAACTGGTGGCCGCTGATCTGCTTTGCCACGATAATAGTTCCGTCCTCCAAAATAACCGGAGCAAAATCATAAAAACCGGGGCCGATTATATTATTTTTGAGTTCACCGCCAGAGTTTAAGGATTGAAATTGGCTATTTGGGCTCAAATTAGTGGTGAAATGAGCGCCGCCATCATAAGAAACAGTAATATTTTGAACTCCTCCGCTTTCATTATAGATCCACTTTTCAGTACCGTCGGAATTAAGAGCCGTAACCGGACGAAATCCGTCTCCCGCAAGACCAAAATAGACCGAGCCGTCCGACAGTACGGCCGGAGTTCCAACGCTTGTATTGCCGGGGAAAGCGTAAAACCAATTTTCAGAGCCGGTTTTATCTACACTGTAAAGATTTGCCGTTGAACCGCTGAATGCTCCAAAAAACACATCGCCGCCTTTGCTCACAACCGGCTGGCTGACTACTCCGCTCACTTCAAATTCCCAGCTTATGGTCGCTGTCGGACCGGGACCGGCTATACCAGGCATAAAGGAAGTATGATACTGGTCCTTACCGAACATCGCCCAGGCGTTGATGTCTATGGCGATTGGAAAACTAACCGTCGCAATATTTGACTGCGGACTAACGACATCGGGTGTCGTTATGTGGATAACTTTAAGAGCAAAATATAGCGTCTGGCCATATTCGTAGGCAATATCAAATATAGCGCTTTGAGATGCTCCATCTTGTCCCACGCTCGGCAAACTTGAACTGGCCACTTGTGCGGCGGCAGACCACCAGCTCACGCTCGCGGCATCGCTAAAACTTGCAGACGAATAACGCAGATCATAGCTCAAACTGGCCGTGTTGTAGTCGCCAGGATCGGGCGCGGTCCAGATAGCGGTAATTGTAGGAGAACCGTGAGTGGCGGAAAGGTTGGTTACGGCCTGTGGATAAACGACATTGAATGTCGTTATAGATAATCGGCTGTTAGCAGATTTAGGCGTGCCATTTATTTGATTTCCTTGAGCGTCCAGGCCGTTTATGGTTACACCGTCGTTTGTTGCCCAATTATCCGGGTCACCGCCGAGTTCTTGAGGATTTATTCTCTCCATAGATGACTTTGTATTTTTATCACCGCCCGGCCATTCTTCCATTCCATCAACGGAATCAATAAGTTCTCCGGTAATATCTCTTAACTCCAACATCTCGCCGGTATCATTTAGACCGCCGACATAGATTTGATCGGCGATAATGTCTGAAATCGTCATATCGTCGGTTCTTTCAAGCAAAAAATAACCGTTAGCAGGTATTGTGCCTGACAATATAATATTTGGGTCAAAACTAGGACTGGCTGTGGATTTAAGAGTCCAGCCGTTCAGGTTTATTGAATGGCTTGCGGTATTATAAAGTTCTATCCATTCGTCAAAAGACGATGTGGCGGTTCCCATCCAGGCGATTTCATTTATTACCACTGCTCTTTGAACAGCGCTGTCACCAACTTCTTCCGACTCCGGTGTTGGTGTTGGTGTTGGTGTTGGTGTTGGTGTTGGTGTTGAACTAGATCCGCTACCGCCACCACCAACTCCGCCACCTGTTCCACTGCTGTATACGACTGTTGTACCGCGACTGTTCTCCGCTTTTGGAGTGCCATTGACTAAATTCCCGCCAGCATCTTTAGCTGAAGAATTTCCGCCGAAACTCTTCCAACTTGAGGGGCTGTCGCCACTACCGGTTGCGCTGATCCTTTCCATAGAAATTTTTTGAGCTGAATTGCCGGCAAACCATTTTTCTCCAAATTTACCTACCGAATCCACAACCTTGCCGTCAGTATTGGAAAGTACCAGCAATTCTCCGCTATTATCCAAAGCTCCAGTGTAAATATAGTCGGCTTTAACGGTTGATATCGTCGTATCGTCCGTTCTTTCAAATAAAATGTAACCGCCCGCTTTTATGGCTAAAAATTCGTTATCGTCATTGATAGTTATTGACGGTGAATCGTCGCCGGATTTAATGGTCCAGCCGTGAAGATTGATGTCATAATTTTCAGTATTATAGAGCTCAAACCATTCATCATTGGCAGAGGCCACGGTTCCAGCCCAGGCAATTTCGTTAATAACTACCTTGCCATTTTTGGCTGTTTGCGAACCATTGATCTGTTTGTTTTCTTTAGTTGAAACACAGTTATTTTGACTCCAAATACCGAGACATTTGGCCCTAGCTTCTTTTTCGGCGGCCTTGAGCTGATTAGCATATTTAATATCAGGAGTTATGGCGAGAACCTTAGCATAGCCGCCCTTAATCATTTCAAGATTTATAAAAATCGTATCAAAAATATAAATATTCCGCAGAAGGCGGCCGTAGTTATCGGTTTGAGAGACATCTTTGTCTAAACGAACCACTTTATTTAATACTAATTCCGCCAGTTTATCCGATGCTTCTTTGTGATAAAACTCATCTTTTTCGGGAGTATCTATGCCTATTAATCTGACAAATCTTCCGTTGGCAACTTGAAGCGTGTCGCCGTCCTGTATTTTTATAACTTCAATGAATTGGGGAGTGTCTTTTGGAGATAACACCGGACTTGGTGACGGAGAAGGAGTTGGTGACACGAATGGTGACACTATCGGTTTTGGTGACAATCTTGGTGACGGTTTTGGTGACACCTTTTTGTCACTATTTGTGTCACCACTGTCACCAACACTTATTACCGCCGGTAACGGATTAATATCAGCTCTCCCTTTACCATCTGGCGTTGTTAGTTTAACGACATCGCCAAATCCAAATAAACTGATAATCTGCGCCCATAAACTCGGTTTCTTTATCTCCGCTTCAGTTAAATAATCTTGCCTCGCTTTTTCCGCCTCTTTTAAAAATAGTTCAAGCGCCCCGGCGCCATTGATGACAATTTCTTTAGATAATCGTTCCCAGTAGCCATCAAGGATATAAGAACCGATTTCGTCTGAAGACAAAGCGGTTTTTAATTCTTTTCCTTCTCTAGAAACAACAAAAGCCAGGGGAAAAATCTTATCTTTTTTGTCTTTACTTATGATAAAGAGTCTGTATTTACCGTTTACAAATAATCTAGCTAATTTTTTAGTGTCTGGATTTGAATAAATTTTATTGTCAATCGTATCCTTGCTAAAAAAATTGCCATTAGAATAACCGGCAATTCTATCTAAGTAACTATCCATATCCGCTAA
This sequence comes from Patescibacteria group bacterium, assembly GCA_038064315.1. Lineage (GTDB taxonomy): Bacteria > Patescibacteriota > Minisyncoccia > 2-02-FULL-40-12 > GWA2-44-9 > 2-01-FULL-43-22. The sequence continues at coordinate 16,151 of JBBTTJ010000050.1, forward strand.
AATAAACGGTTTTTCTCTGTTTTGAACCAGTTTTGAAACAATTTCAAAATTCTCCGGATTCCATTT
>JBBTTJ010000051.1:0-5477 GCA_038064315.1 Patescibacteria group bacterium
ATGCGTTCTATGGTCTGGGATGCGCTGTTGGTATGCAGAGAGGCCATAACAAGATGGCCGGTTTCAGCGGCGGTAACCGCCGCGCTCATTGCTTCATAGTCTCTCATCTCCCCAACCAGTATAACATTCGCGTTCTGCCTGAATGTAGAGCGAATGGCTGTGTGGAAAGAAATAGTATCCTGATATATCTCTCTTTGGTCAATAATACTTTTGTTCGGCGAAAAAATATACTCTACGGGGTCTTCTATGGTAATAATTTTCTCCGCGCGCTCTCTGTTAATAAGGTCTACAAGCGATGCCAGGGTAGTTGACTTGCCATGACCGTTGGGGCCGACAACCAAAACAAACCCCTGGGAAAGCCGGCTGAATATCCTGACTATGGGCGGCAAGTTTAATTCCTCCACAGTTTTTATTTCATTCGGTATCAAACGCAGAGACATCGCCATCCCCCCTCTGGTGTGGTAAGCGTTGACCCGGAACCTATATTTACCGCCGTATTCGTATGAAAAATCCAGTTCTTTCTCGGATAGGAAACGGTCCCTCTTTTCAGGACCGACCAGTTCAAGAACAAGACCGCTCGTTGTTTCAGGATCCAGTATCTGCGTACCTGAAACCTGCACCAAATTACTGGAAATTCTTATTGCCGGATAATGACCGGGGGAAATATGGAGATCCGACGCGCCGTTCTCGGCTGTCGCAAGAAGCAACTGATCAAGATATTGTTTGTAATTATTCATGATCTTAATTTATTAGATTACGCTGATTCATTTGCTTGAGCCACTTCAAGCAACTCCTCTAATGATACCACTCCTTTCAATACCTTCAAAATCCCATCCTGAAACATAGTTATCATGCCCTGTCTTTTTGCTTCTTCTCTCATCGCCGCTTCGGACAGATTACCCAAAATTATTTTTTCAAACTCATCGGTCATCTCCATCATTTCAAAAATACCGATCCGACCCTTGTAGGCCTTCCCTGAACAGGTTCGGCAGGGATTTTCAAGATTGGGTTTGTATACCGTATAACCCTTACCGGAATACAGTTCTTTTTTATATTCGGGAGGCATGGCGTCAATAGCATCATTTATTATCTTTTCTTCGCCGACGTTGGCCTTGGTCTTGACCTTGCAGTCAGGACACAAACGCCTTAAAAGACGCTGAGCGGCGGCGACATTCAATGTCGGAGGTATAAGATATTTTTCCACTCCCATGTCTAATAATCTTGGAACTATTCCTATTGAGTCGTTCGTGTGCAAAGTGGACAAGACGATGTGTCCCGTTAAAGCGGCTTGTGTGGCAAGGCCGGCCGTCTCCTTATCCCGCACCTCTCCAACCATTATCACATCGGGGTCTTGTCGTAGAATGTGCCTCAATCCGCTGGAAAAAGTATAACCGATCTCCTCATGTACCTGCGATTGATTCACTCCATCCACGAAATATTCAATCGGATCTTCCAGCGTGACTATGTTTATATCTTCCTTATTCATTACTTTCAGCATAGCGGCTAGCGTAGTTGATTTTCCGGAACCGGTCGGTCCGGTTATAAGAATACTGCCGAATGGCCTGTTCATTCCCATTTGAAGAATATCAAGCGACCTTCCTTCAACGCCAAGATCGTTCAAAGTAGCAACGCCTGCCAGAGGATCCAATATACGCATTACCACTTTTTCGCCGTTCTTTGTCGGAAAAGTGGAAACACGAAAGTCAATCTTCCTTTCACCAAGCTTCGTGGAAAACCTTCCGTCTTGCGCTAAGCGTGTTTCGTCAATTTTAAGGTCTGAAAGTATTTTTACGCGGGTTAAGACGGCGGAGTGAAGGTTTTTAGGCAATGTCAAAGATGTTATGAGAACGCCGTCTATTCTGAACCTTACCCTTACTCTGTCTTCAAACGGTTCAACATGTATATCCGATGCTCTTGATTCAACGGCATGTCTCACTATGACCGCAACTATGCGTGTTACAGGCGCTTCCGCGCTTAGTTCTTCCAATTTTACCGCAGGTCCTTCCTTTGCTTCTTTTTTCTCCAGTTCATCGGCCAGCGACTCCAGGGCCTTCCCAATCTCGCCAGTCAGTGTCCGGTAATTTCTTACGACCTTGGCAAAGTCATTATAGCCAATAAGATATTGTTCAACATTCAAGCCGGCCCTTCCGGCAACGAACTTAAGAGCCTCAAGCGCGTTATTGTCCTCGGGATCGATAATGCCGACTTTCAAGATCCCGTTATCTTTGGCGAAAGGAACCACTTTGTAAAACATCACCGTATCCTCGGGAATCTCTTTAAGCGCCTCCTTGTCCAGATCTGTCTCTTCCAGCCGGACTATCGGCAAATGATACACACCGGACTTAAAATTCAACAGCTCATCCTGGGTCATTATTCCCTGGTCCACTATTATCTGTCCGAAATCCTTGTTTTGAACCTGGGCAAGGTTTTTAAGAACCACAATATCGCCCTCCGAAATAAAGCCGGCTTTTATGAGTTCTTCTACCAGTGTTTGAGGGATTTTAACCATGCGAATTTTTCCTGCGAGAGAAGCGAGTAACCGAAAAATTTAGCTACTTAAAATGGAGCGAATAGATCTCTCTTTCCGGTAGCTCCGGGTCTGACCGGCGATTCACCGAAAATTCTTAAAGATTTGAATCTGCTGTCGTCTAATATTGAGAAATTAATCGTCATGTCTTTGAACACAATCAAATCGTCCATTGCTGAAAACGGCGGAGGTTCTATGGGTAACTGGGTCGGCTGTATGAATTGAGAATAATAAAAATAACCCAGGACCAATACCAAAACCAGTATCAACAGCATAATCGATTTATTTGATGAATTTTGTTCTAACATGTTCCATTATTAATTATTAACATTTAAGTAATATGCTCTTGCCTTAACTCTGAAGTTCAAGGAAGCTTGTCCTCCCAATACCGAAGTTTGAGCTATAGTTATCTCCGATACATCTATAATACGAAGGTTCTTTTCCAGAAGTTCAAGAAAGGCCGTTAGCGAAGGATAGTTTCCAGCCAGTCCGAGTTCTATAAAGATCGTTTGGAATTCTTGTTGCTGATCGTCTGACCCGCTTGTGATTATTTCTACCAACTGCAAACCGGTTTGTTGAGTTATGGCTTCAACGGTAGAAACCAATTCGGCTGAACTTTTTGCATTCGGCACAACTGATGATATCCTTGCGACATCCGAAGATCTTTCCTTATATTGCGTGTTAAGCTCGTCTATCTTTTTCAATATTTCTCTCGTAGAAGAAAGCATGTTTTCTCTTTCGGGAATGGCCTCATTCAGCAGAGATATTCTGTCCCATATTGGCAATATGAACACCCAGAATATAATTATGGCTAAACCGGCCAAAATTGTTCCGAGATAATTTTTGTTTTCCATATTCATTTTTATCGCGCCTTCAAAAATTTACTCTTATCAAAAGTAATTTGCATTGTGAAATTAAGCTGTCCGTTGGTAAGGGTGTTGATTCGGCTTAAGCTGACATCTTTTATGGACTCGTCTGAAATAAACGCGGCTATCTGACGGGCAATAGTCGTATAATTGTCCGCCACCGCTTCAAAATTAACCTTGTTTTCAAGCAATATCGCAGTCAGATTGCCAAAACTAACCCTGACCTGTGTCAGACCTTCTATTTTAGAAAATGCGGTAGTCCAGTAGACATGTTCATTAAGTAATTTTGACAGCATAGACAACTGCTTATTGAAAACAAGTATGTTTTGCTCCGCTTGTTTGTTCCTTTGCTGTTCAAGCGCGGCTATATCCGCGTCTAAAGACGCCATCTTGTTCTCAAGAGAATTTTGATAGAAATATGCCGCTCCGGCTAAAACAGCCGCTATCGCGAATACAACACTCCCGATGATCAAGTTTCTGTTCTCGCCGGGTGTTATGATATCTATTTTCTTCCTTGTCTCCGGAAGAAGTTGTAAGCCGCCTCTATCTACCATAGCTTTTATTATATCTGAATTCTAAACGAAACTTATACACATGGTTTTATACTTCCCTCATTGCCAAACCTGTTGCTACGGCAAAAGTGCTGGACAACTCCTGCATTACGGAAGAAAGCGTCTGGGGATACACAACTCGGGCAAGGGCATTCCCTATAAAAACTTCCCGGTTCAATTTCTGTTGGAAATAATTTGCGAAATTAGGCATATTGGTCAATCCTCCCACTAGCAGAATCCTGGATATTTTTTGATTCTTGGTTTCTTCATAGTTTGTTATGGTCTTTCTGGTTTCAAAAACCATCATGTCTATCAATGACTTCATGGCGCTATTTATAATATTCTCGTCAATTTCCTTAAGGCCGAGCTTTTTCTTCAGCTCTTCAGCTTTCTCAAAACCGACATTAAGAGAACGGGAAATGGATTTGGTTATCTCAAAACCGCCGACTTCATAGCTATGGCTTACTCTCTCGTATCCCCTGTTCACTATCACTATTGACGTGCTTCTGCCCCCGATATTGACTATAACAGTCGGACTTAAGTCATTGCCGAGCAAAGCTCTTATAAGCGCGGAATTCTCCAGTTCAAGAGCCCGTAGATTCAATCCCGCTCCCTGCATTATTCTCTGATATCGAATTGTTTCATCCTTTGGCACCGCCGCCATGAACACTTCCACGGTATTCTGCTTGGTAGAGTCAACGGGGCCTTTAGGTACATCTATAATGGACCAGTCGAGAATAACTTCGCTTAGCGGAACCGGTATGTATTTGCGAGCTTCAAAAGGCAATGAACTGGCCAGATCCTGCTCCGAAAGATACGGCATTTCAATGACAGTCGCAAAAGTAGAAAAAGAAGGGATGGACGCTATGGCGTCGGTGGCTTTTATCTTTGCCTTCTTGAGAAGCTCCTTTATCCCCCAAATTATTTCTCCATCAGGCAATTTGAGAATATTTTGGGATTGTCTTGACTCTGCCGGTTGAGTAACGCCTTCGGCGTTTTTGAATTCAAAAAGACCATAATTCTTAAGAGCAAAACGGCCGCCCTCTTTTTCAAGTTCAATTATCTTTACGGCTGAAGTGCCTATGTCTATCCCCAACTTCCCTTTTGACTTAAACAGACCAAATGGCATATATAAATGCAGTATATCACATAAATTAATGCTACCTGTGCCTAATTATCAACAAAAAATTATAAATTTAGTTTTGGACATCATATTTCCAAAATTTTGTCTGGGATGCGGCAAATTCACCGGCAAAAATGACTTTGATTATGTATGCGGGAAATGCTTCGGAGAAATTGATCTGAAAAAGAATTTTGAATGTATAGGATGCGGCAGGCAAACACGTCTTGGTTTAACCTGCGCGTTTTGCGCGAACAAAAACAAAGTAGACCAGCTTATAGTCGCGGCGAAACTGTCAGACCCGCTGGTGGACAAAATGCTCAAGACCTATAAATATAAATTTGTGCAAGACATGGCAGCGCCGTTATCCGTGATTGCAAAAAAGCGCGTTAAGAATCTCCTTCTAAAAGGAT
>JBBTTJ010000052.1:0-5446 GCA_038064315.1 Patescibacteria group bacterium
TTAAGTTTTTTAAAATTTGGAAAATTATCTCTGATTGAACAGGCCTCTTTAGTGCATCCCGGGGTATCATCTTTAGGATAAAAGTAGAGCAAAATCCATTTGCCTTTATATTCAGCCAATGAGCGCGCAACTCCGTTCTGGTCCGGCAATTCAAATGCCGGCGCTTTGTCTCCGACTTTTAATTTAATCATTCTGGGTTTCATTTTTTTCCGTTTCTTTGCGAATTTTTTCAAATTCATTTTCTATTTCAGACAAGCGGGATTTGCAATTTTTTACCAGGATAGCTCCTTCTTTCACTTTTTCCAGTCCAGCCTCAACATCAACTTCTTCCTGATCTTCAAACCAATCCGCGATCTCTTTAAGTTTGCGCAGGGATTCTTTTAAATTAAATTTTTTATCAGCCATAGTTATTTTTTGCGTATATTTTTAACTTCTGATTCAAACCCGCCGTCCATCAATGAAATATCCACTATTTCTCCGGTTTTAATCATATTTACGCTCTTTAATACTCTTCCGCCGGAACGGACGATGCTGTATCCGAGTTTCAGTTGTCTCTCCGGATTGTATGTTAGCATAAGTTTTTCAAGAGATAAAATCTTTTGTTTTGTCTGCTCCGCCGCGCGGGACAACACGGAAGAAAGAAGGCCCGGATATCTTATAAGTTCTTTTTTCATTTCCATAATTCTTGAGCGCAAGGAAACAAAAGACCGTTTTAAGGATTCTTCAGCCCGCTCAAAGTTTTTAAAAATTAAGCCGAAGTTGTCTTTTATCGCCTGGAAAAAATTATTTATCATATCAGTTTTCTGAAAAAAAGCGTTATTGAAACAAACAAATATCCTGTCTTTATTAAGTTCCATACCCTGAACGGCTTTCTGCCATGAGACACTTAAGGCATGCGCCGCCGCGGTCGGCGTGGAAACCATTTTATCGGCCGCAAGCGAGGCCAGAGGCACATCTTTTTCATGGCCGATACCGCAGATAACAGGTTTATTGAAATGAGCAATTTTTCTGACCAAAGTTTCATTATTAAATGCCTGCAAACTTTCTAAACTGCCTCCGCCCCGAATAATAACCAAAACATCTATATCTTTATCGGAAAAATAATCAATAGCCGAGATAAGCTCCAGAACTGCTGATTGGCCTTCAACTCTTGAATCCATGAATCTGATATTAAAACCGTAACGGCCAAGGTTGGTCAGAAAGTCGTGAATGACCGCCCCGGTCTCTGAAGTAATGAGGCCTATTTTGTAAGGCAGTTCGGGAATATCTCTTTTCCGTTCATCTGAAAACAAACCTTCGGCATCAAGTTTATTTTTTAATTTATCGTAGGCCTTCTTGAGAGCGCCCTCTCCGACAAGTTCTACGGAAGATGTTTTAAAAGACAATCTTCCGCTCGGCTTATATATATCCGGAGCTCCGTCAAGAATAACTTCCATACCCGTTTCAAATTCAATACCGCTCAAATCATAATTCCGTTTCCACATCAAACAACTCATTACGCTCCCATCGGCGGAATCTTTGAGCGAAAAAAACACGACTCTTTCGCGGATATCAAAACTGCTTATCTCTCCCTGAATTCTTGCCTGATGTTTGCTTAATTGGATATTCAAAAAATCAAGATAAGCGCTTACCGAAAGCGGTTTTTCCGTTTGTTCACCGGGAAAACCGAACGGTAATTCTAAAGTTTTCTGGCCGTATTTTAATAATTTTTTGCCGCGAATTATTTTTTTAGTCATAACCCATTGATAAGATCATCTTCAAATTTCAGAATACCAGATATATCTTTGGAATACTTGGAAATATCAGGGAAGTCCAGATTCATAATTTTACCGTAAACGATTTCTATGAGTTTGGTTAGCCGTTCAACTTGAGCAGGGTCAATATCAAGAGTCAGATCAATAAAATTGCCTTGCACCGGTTCAACAAATTCAATCATACCTCGTTTCACTTGTTTGGTTCCGCCAAAATCTCTTGAATACTCAACCAGCAATTTATAAAATGTCAATTGCCGGCAATATTTCCAGGCCTTTATTTTTTCATAAGCATCAGACGGTTCCCACGAAATGATGGCTTTGCCGGTTTTAAAATCATGGACAATAATTTCCGAACCCTCTTCCGAAAGACGATCTATTTTCCCGGTCAGATGAGCTGAACCTACAAATGCACCCTGTTTTTTAAAATTAAACTCAATCTTATCTTCGGCCGAAAAATAATCTCGTTTGGCCGGATAGTAAACTTCAAGAGCTTTAATTCCCCTTTTTTCAAGCATTTCAGTTTCTATTTTATTAAGCCGGCCGTCTTTTAAAAAATATCCGAACCATTTATTTACTTGGTTAATCTCCGGCAATGCCCCGGTGCGCTTTAACTCCTGGTAAACGCGCTGAATAGTCCCGTGAAAAGCCGAACCAAACACTCCGTCCGGTGATTTAGGTTGAGGAAACTTCAATAAATTGCGTTCAAGAAATATCCGCGGTCCGGCATCGGCAACATTCAAAAAGTTCTGCAGATGGGTTACGCTCAATTGATACTCTTGGAGTATCGGCTGAAGCAACGCCTTTTCATCCGCCACAACCGGCGCGACGAATCTGGCATTCCATGATTGTAATAAAAGCGACTCCGGCGTTATACCCATTGCTTCAAGTTCAGTGGCTTCGGAATTAAAATATGAAGGCGCCTTTTCATCAGAGGTAATAAAACCCAATCTGGCCGACTCCTTACCCTTGTGGTCAAAACGGTAAGATGTGAGATACAACAGCCGTCTGGCGCGTGTGATCGCTACATAGAACAAACGAAGCTGGTCGTCCAGCGTGTCGCCAGCCGGAGCAATAGGCAGATTAGACGGCAGAGGAAATTGTCCGCGGGACCTCCCGCTCGCCCAGATATCTTCCTGACAGTTGATAACAAACACGGCTTCAAATTCCAGTCCTTTCGTCTTGTGCGCGCTCATCAATTGAACGGCGTCTTGAGCGTTCACAAACGGACTGAAATTGGCAATCGGAAGTTTATTTGAAACATGCATATCAACAAACGAAACCGCGTCGCTCGCCGAAACCGGCCGACCGCGATGATATTCCCGCAATGAGCCGACAAATGACTGAAGCGACGAAAGGAACCGAAGATAATCGGCGCGATGCTGTTCAAATTTTTCTTTGCCGAAATAAAATTCCCGGAACCGTCCGCCTATAATCTCATGAAGTATATCTTCGGCGGTAGCATAAATGGCTTTAGCGCCAAGGTCAATGAATAATTCGGCAATGTCTTTCAGTTCACCGCCGCTAGAAAGCATGGCCGAAAGCCAGGGTATTTTATCGCGATATGCCCTTACGGATAATTCCCAAATCTTCGTCCGGCTAATTCCCCAAAACGGATAACTCAATATTTCCGGCAGAAGGTCATCGGCGGATTCGGATTTTTTCATAAGCGAGTCCACGAAATGGATCATGTTTATCAACTGAATAATATGCGGTTCTTCAAGAACATTCTGCTGGCGTTCATAAGCGATAGGAATACGGGCCGCGTGAAAATAAGGCACAATGGCTTCAAGCAGACGATGCTCGCGGCTGATGACCGCGATCTCTTTCATGGGAATGCCGTCGGCTGTCAGCTTGCCGACCTCCTGAACTACCCACTGATATTCCGCTTCCCTTGAAGCAAATTCTTTGCTGTGAATGGCTCCATCCTTAAGCTGTTTGTTTGCGGCGTGTAAATCCTTTTGAATATCGGGTAATATGTTTTCTAATCGGTTTACGCCTTTTTTGATAATGTGTCCGGCGGCGGCGAGAATGTCCGCCGTTGAACGGTAATTTTGTTTGAGAGCGACCAGCGCGACATCGCGGAAAGCCGTACGGAATTGTAAAATATTTAATATTTCAGCTCCCTGAAACTTATAAATCGCCTGATCGTCATCGCCGACAACCATAATATTCGGTCTGCCTTCATGGGCCTCATGGTCGGTCAAAAGCCGGATGAGCCGCATTTGAGCGTCATTGGTGTCTTGAAATTCATCAACAAGCAGATACTGATAGCGTTCCTGCAGATCCAGCCGTACGCCTATGTTATTCTCAAGCATGGTAATAGCGTCTAAGATCATGTCGTTAAAATCATAATATCCCTCTGAACGCATGCGAATCATATATGCCTTATACGCGCGGGCAAGTTCATTCATGCGAGATTCCCGCAAAACATCAACCAGGTGTGTCAGTTTATCATCACCTTTTGCCGTCCATTCTTTTTTCCATTCGGTGATAGGGGCTGTGCTATCGGATTCTTTCGCTTCATTTACCGCAGAGCTAATTGACTCGGAAACAACCGAACTCAATGATTTGAAATTTCCCGGCAATATTTCTGCCGGAATACGTGATAAATCGGATATTAGACCTTCAAGAGCCGGAATCATTTTTTTGGAAACACGGTCTGTCAGAACCGAAGAGATAAGCGGATCAATCAGAGCAGTTTCTTTTTTGTTGGCTTCCAGAATTAGCGTAAACTCATCCGGAGTCAGACCGGCTTTTTTTAAATATTCAATGGCTTTTTTGACCGGGTTCAAATAGACAAACTGGTTTTGATGTTCGGAACGAAGCGGATTGCCGTATTCAAGCTCCTGAAAAATACCTTCCAAAATTTCAGTTTGCGTAACATCATCCGCCGGCAAAAAAATCGCGCCGTTATAAAAATACTCGGGATAGCGGTTGATCACTTCCACGCCAAACGAATGGAAAGTGTGAATGGCAACCCGAAAAGCGTCGCGGCCCAGAAGACCGACTAATCGCTTTCGCATATTGAAGGCGGCGGCATCGGTAAATGTCAGGCAAAGAATATTGCCCGGACGAATATCAACTTTTCTCAAAATATTCGCTACGCGCAAACTTAAAAGCTCGGTCTTACCCGAGCCTGGACCGGCGACCACCATCACCGGACCGTCAATCGCATCAACGGCCTTCTTTTGTTCTGAATTAAGTTGTAAATACCGTTGTTCAAATTGCGACATATAAATATATCATTTGGATATAAATTACCAGATTATATAAACTTAATCCACAAATAAAAAACATCTCCGACGGAGATGTTTTTTAGCCGAGATCAAGCGTTTCATCAATCCGTATTTGGCTGACGAATTCAGGAACATGGCTCACCAGAATCATCGCGCCTTGATATTTGTCCAGCGCCGCGGCAATCACCGGTATATGACGGAAATTTATATGATTGGTCGGCTCGTCAAGCAGCAATAATCCGGGCCTCTGCAAAATCAGACGAGCGAAAGCAACCAATCCTTTCTGTCCTTCCGAAAGATGGCCTATTTTAGTATGTATGTTGTTGCCGGTAATCAAAAACCCGGCGGCGGCTGAACGAATCTCCTCCTCATCCATATTTTCAGCCACTGACCGTAGAGATTGGTAAGCCGTGTCTTCAAAATTTAATGTTGAAAAATCCTGCCGGTAATAGCCGA
>JBBTTJ010000053.1:0-5206 GCA_038064315.1 Patescibacteria group bacterium
AAGCAACGAATTAATCTGTTGCAATGATACACTCGGATACGGAAACATTTTTGACCAATCTATTGTTCGTAGTTCTTCCCGCCAAGCGAGCCAACAATTCAGATACGAACTCATTTTTTCGATGGTAACTTCGCAAATAACGTTCATTACTACAACCTATTGACAACGGTAATCGTCTTGCTATAATGGAGGTACTAAATGTGAGGCGGATTCTATATGAGTCCGCCTTATTTATTTTCCGGTGTCTCCGGCATCATTAACAAATATTTTAAATACTCAAGCTCCCGAGTAAGAAAAGGGGTCAGGTCCCTTTTCTGTCCCTAAAAAAGTGATACAATCCATAGATGAATATTTCAAGGACAAAATTTGTTATTCTCTTCCTCATTTCTGCGTTCGCCTTTCTTTTTATATCTAACGCACTTTATGGATCATCCGTCCGACTCTTTCCTCAACACGGCGAGCCTTGGTTTGGAACGGAATCACAAGCAGAATGGAAGATCGTCGTATCCACTATTCTACTTCCTATCAAAATTGTTTTGATAGGACCCATGCTACCCTTCATTAATTTTTTGAGACAAGAGCCAGACACACCGCCTCCGTTCTTTGTTATCGGGTTTGCTTTCTACTGGACTATACTTGCCTTAATTATTCATTATATTCTCGGTAAAATAAAACAGAGGGGGCTTTTCGTATGTCCTGAATGCGGTTTTAAATACAAAGAAAAAGAATGGGCAGATAAATGCGAGGCATGGTGCAAAGAACACCATAGTTGTAATCTCGAAATCACATCCCATGCGGAGAAATAGAGGGTTATAAAAATGAAAAAAATATTTTTAATCTTTATTCTGTCGTTTGTCCTCAACCTGATTTGGGAAAATCTGCATTCTTTTCTTTATACTGGTTATAAGGGCGGCGAGATAACTGAATTTATTCTGGTACGGGCTTCAGTATTTGATGCGGTACTTATTACCTTTATTTCCCTGCCTTTCTTATATATTGAGTCTTTAAAAAATAAAATCTGGTTTATACTGTTTATCGGTACGGCTGTAGCGATATTTAATGAGTGGTACGGTCTTAGTACCGAAAGGTGGGAATATAATAAATATATGCCAATAATTCCGGTCCTGGGGGTCGGTTTGACTCCTGCCCTGCAACTTGGACTCTTAGGATATTTTTCATATAGGTTTTGTTGCCAGGACGACTAGCACTGAATTTGGTTAAATCAAAAAGACAATGAAGACGTTCTAGCGAATATCCGCACGGCTGTTGATAGAGGTCAACCATTTGGAACCCTAAATTGGATTGAAAAAATTGCCGAAAAGTTTAAACTTAAATCAACGCTTAATCTCAGAGGAAGACCTAGAAAAGGGACCTGACCCCTTTTTCTCCTGCGGGAGTTAAAATTTTAAGAAAGTAGTAACGATTGAATGTTTAAGTTAAAACTGATAATTTTCTATTATGCTTGATAAAGTTAAATACATAACTCTTGGTATTAGGTTCAATAGGTCATTTGGATTGGCAGATAGCCAAGGCCAGATTGTAGACGAAGTGCTTATGAATTCGCCGTTTACTGCCGAAAAACTCCCTCTTGTTAATGAGAGAATCGGAAGCAAAACCGTATATAACCCCGATACAAAAGAATTTTTTTCTATCACAAGAGATGACTTAATCTTCAATATGCAGGTGGATAAATTTGATATTGATTTCTATAAAATAACATCTCAATTTGTGCCCTTTATTACTGATACTCTTATGAAAAAATATAAGATTGGTAAGGTGCACAGAATTGGAGTGATATTTCGTCACGAACTCAAGCAAAACTCCAATCTTTATAAAACAGTTGAGAGGCTGACAGAAAATAAAATACAAGAACCAACAAGTTTGATATTTCGTTTCACCGAAAAAATGGCTGCTCCTAATTGGGTTTCAAGAGGAAAAGATGACTATATAAATACAATATATACTTTTGAACAGGATAATGAAAAGTTGTTTGCTGACTTGGACTATCAGATTTATCTTACTCCTCCGGTTGAAGATATCCGACAAGCCAAGCCAGATAAGTTTCTTGAAGATGCCAAAAAGTTTTTAGTGGAAAAGTTTCACTCTTGGCTTAAAAACTATAACCAGGGTTAATATGTTATGGCTGATAAAAATAGAAAAGAAAAAGAAATTTATAGAAAAATTCTACGAGAAAACTTTCCCTTTGAAGATGCTACTTATTCCCACGATTCTCTAAAGGAAAAAGTTGGTCAAGCATCCGATACCTTTGATAGGGACGCTGACGACGAGAAAAAAATAGATACAACGGTCCGCCCACCCTCAATTGGAATAAGAGTGGGCGATACTATAAAAGAGCATTGGTTACCGGGTCTTGTGATTGCTTCTATATTCTTTATTCTCGGGCTTTTATACAATCAAGGGGCAGATATTGGCTCTATTCAATCAGATGTCCGTGGTTTACAACAATCTATAGAAGAATTAAAACAAAAATATGATAAGGTTTATGACAGTAATTCAAATGTCAACCTGTTAAAAATTGAGTTTAGTAAAGACCTTGAATTCTTGAGGGAAAGGGTCCAAAGGATTGAAACCAAATTTCCTTAAATTTGAATTAGAGCAGGTTCTACTTTATTCCAAGACCTGCTTCCTTCGGTGTCAGCTTTCTTGGCATAAGAACTACACCGGCAATTGGTCTTTCTTGTGAGGTGACGTCAGTTTCTTGCCGGTCTTTCCATCCAAACCTATTCTTCATCATCATATACCAGCTGCCATAGTTGAATTGTTTATTATTTAAGTTAATCCTGCCCTGTTTTAGCCACCATGCTTCGGCTAACTCTACTCCATAGTATACGGTCTCCGAAAACTCCTTGCTTTCTTTCATAAATCGTTCAAATAAATCGTTAGAGATATGGAGCAAAACCTTAACCTCCTGCTTACTGGCTCCAGCTTCCATTTCTTTCAAAATTAAATCCTTCCAGTTTTTCGGTAAATCTTTTATTGTTTTCTTTGGTCTGGACATTTTATCTTCTTGATTTTTTAGTTGATTTTGTTAGTTTAGCTTTTATGAAATCAGTTAAGTATTCCGAACATCCCATTTTGTGGCATATTCAACTTGCTATTACAAATCCCTTGGTGTGGTGGGTTATTTTTTTGATAACATCGGTCTTTCTACAGTTCAAATTCTCTCGTGCCTTTGATTGTATAGGACTGAAAATTGGCGAAAACGCATCCTTTTATTTCTATAGCACCCTATTTCAAGCGAATGCTGCTATGGTGGGTATAATATCTGCTGTGCTGGTCTTCAAGGTAGAAGGTCCCCTAAAAGACAAGAGGTTTATTAGATACTATACTGGCCTTACTCCTCTAACAGAATTTATGCTTATTATGGCCGCCGGTATAATTGCTCTTCCCTTAGGCAACTTCATCCACAATTTTCCTTTTATTGAACTGGCGTTGTTTATAGTTTTTATAAGGGCTGAATTGTTTGTCTTATTCAGCCTGGGCAAGTTTATGGATGAGTCGTTCAGCAAGGACACATAACTGATTATCAAAAAGCGACTTGTTTTTGTAAAAACGCCAATCCGCTCATTCTCCCCATGCTCATTTTAATCAAAGAGTAAATATGATAAAGTTCGGTAAAGAGGTAATCTGCGGAGCAAGATTGGATGATTGACTAATGCGTATATTATTGTCATACTCTCCGCAGTACCATACATAAGGAGGTTGCTATATGGCGTACCTTGCAAAATTCAGGGCTAAGAGTGGGTTTCAGCGGGATGACTGCATCTGTTATCCACTTGGATGTAAAAATCCGTCTGTTCTTGAGGCAGTCCATGGCCGCGCATCTGTCCGGTGTTGCCTTTCGGAGGATTGCAAAGCCTTCGCCGCCAAAATGGCAGTGGATCAAGGCAACCCAAGCAAGATAGTTCAATAGTGCCGCCATCGCTTTATAAAGCAGTGGCGGACTTTAATTTTAAATAAAATTACAACAATGAGAGCCGGAGATGTTTATAAACTGGGATAAAATTTTCTTGATTGATTATCAATAGGGTATAATAAGTTAATTAATAAAAAATATATGGCAAAAAGAAGCACAGGAGTGGGTAAATACAGAAAATCGCATTCTCATAAAACCAAAAAGCGATTGGAAATAAAGAGAATTAGATTGGAGGCGCTAAAAAAGAAGAGGAACAGAGTTGGATAAAGCTTAATTTTACTCAAATAAAAAAGGCAGAACTGAAAATCATGTTCTGCCTTTTACTAGTTACTAGAGGAACAGATGAAAACTTACTATTTTTTCCAATCTCCTCCAAACGACCATTGCATATATCCTACAACCTGGGTTTCATCTCTCCCGTTAAGGAAGTGATTGAATTCACCCCTTATACCGAGAGTGAATTTGCCCCATGCTCCGGATGGTTTGATCGCCAGGTCTCGATCAACGAGCTTAACGCCAACCCATACCGAGGCCTTGTTATTCCACCATTGACTTTGGTTATCTGAAGCAGACAGATGAGGCTGGATAAAAGTGTTAAGAATCCATTTGCTATTTCCCAACCTTGTCCAATCAACCCCTTGTTCAACCCACCCGTCGAGTTGAACCCCTTTTTCTATACCGCTCGGTTTTGCTCTTACTTCTCCGTACGATTCCCATGGAAATCCCAATGGAGTCCATGCGTTTGCTTTTACCGGCAGTGTCCATAGAATTACCAGAATAGCGATACTCCACAGAATCGTAAGAATAACGATTGTCTTATACTTTTCCATCTTAATCTCCTCCTACTTTGAACGGTTAGTTGAAATATTTGATTAGTTCGAGCGCTAATACCGAAAGACCTCCAAGCCATGCCATAATAAGCGTGGCGTTCCAGCATACCCGAAATCCTCTGTACATCGTTGCCGCTGCCGCTGAAATAAACGGCATCAACAGAAGCGAACTATACAGTAGCCAGATTGTCGCTGTAATCAGCCATGGGTTTGTCGGGTGATAGTTGTATCCGTACATAATTGTAAGGATATTGAGACAAAACCACATGATTTGAAACCTAACAGCGTACAGCTGAAATCTTGTATCTGCCACTTTAGGGGTTACATGATACCTGGGCTTCTTCTCTGGTCCATGCGCGAATGTCTGTACCGCCGCCATAATATAAAGCGGGATCAGCACTTCATGCAAAGACAATTGTTTTCCCCACAGCCGACAGAA
>JBBTTJ010000054.1:0-3747 GCA_038064315.1 Patescibacteria group bacterium
CAAAAAGAACCCAAAACAAAACCAGCAACCAAATTGCCGGAAGAAATAGAAGAAGAGAATTGGTTTTTCAAACTTACGAAATATAAAAAAGAGGTAAGGAACAAAATTGAAAGCGGAGAGTTAAAAATAGTTCCGGCATCAAAGATACCGGAGGTGATCAACCTTATAGACGATGCCGAGGATGTCAGTTTTTCAAGATCAGCCAGTAGCTTAGGGTGGGGAATACCGGTGCCGAATGACCCTGAACAGATAATGTATGTTTGGGCAGACGCGCTTACAAATTATATTTCTGCTATTGGTTATGCCGGTGATACGGAACAGTTTCAGAAATTATGGCCGGCCGAAGTGCATTTGATAGGCAAAGATATTTTGCGTTTCCATTCAATTTACTGGCCGGCAATGCTTTTATCAGCCGGATTGCCGTTACCGAAAGCAATATATGTGCATGGGTTTATTACGGTAGAAGGAGAGAAGATGTCTAAAACCATCGGCAATGTTGTTGACCCGTTTGTATTGATTGAAAAATACGGCGTTGAACCAGTCAGATATTTTTTACTGCGCGAGATACCGTCTGTCGAAGACGGCGACTTTTCATATAAAAAACTCGAAGAAAGATATAACGGTGATTTGGCAAATGGGCTAGGTAACTTAGTTTCGCGTGTAAGCGCGTTAGTGGGAACTCATTTAGGAGGCAAATTGTCCCTTACACATTACTCAATACCGTCGAATATTAGAGAAGTGATATATGAAACAAATAGTAGGGTCGAAGTTGCTATGCATAGTTTTAAACTTCACGAAGCACTCATCTCTATATGGGATTTAATAAAATATACAAATATTTATTTTGATGAATCTAAACCCTGGGAGACTTTAAAAACCAATCCCCAACATTTTATAACAATGTTATCTAATGTCGTTGTTATACTAGATGCAATTTCTCACATGATTAGACCATTTATGCCAGAAACAGCAGAAAAAATCCCACATTTCTTTCTTACAAAAGAAGAACTCGATAAATTGCCTGAAAGTATTTCAATATCGAAAGCCCAACCATTATTTCCGCGTATTTAGTAGCTTTTTAATACAATTCTGTACCTGGTTAATATATAAGTAGTAATATATTTCGATGTCTAACATTTTTGATACTCACTGTCATCCCCAGTTTCCTCAATATGATAAAGATCGCGAGGAAATAATACGGCGGGCTTCTGATGAAGAAGTATCAATAATTTGTGTCGGAACGGATTTAAAGACATCCGAGGAAGGCATCACCCTTGCGCAGAAGTATAAAAATATGTGGGCGACAATCGGAATACATCCGAACAATCTTGATGAGTTTAACGGGATCGGAGATTATGAAAAATTATTGAAACAAGATAAGGTTATTGCGATAGGGGAAGTCGGACTGGATTATTATAGAACTTCTGAAATAGAAAAACAGAAAATTCAGAAAGAAGTTTTTGAACAATTTATTAATTTGGCGATTAAACATAAAAAGCCGATGGTACTACATTTTCGCGACAGTTCCAAAGGGAGTGCGGGAAGGGCGCATAAAGACGCTTTGGAAATTTTACCAAAGGATATTGCCGGAGTTTCACATTCTTTCACCGGAAATTTGACTGAAGCAAAAGAATATGTGAATCGGGGAATGTATCTGGGGTTTAACGGCATTATAACTTTTGCCCGTCAGTATGATGAGGTTGTGAAGTATGCGCCTTTGGAGAATATCTTACTTGAAACCGATGCCCCATATCTTACCCCCGAACCGTACAGAGGCCAAAGGAATGAACCGCTATATGTGATAGAGGTTGCCAAAAAAGTTGCCGAGCTGAAAAATATATCAATTGACGAAGTTATCATAAAAACTACGCAAAACGTTATAAATCTATTTAAAATTAATGCATAAAACATATATAAACATTTATACTATTAATTGGGTTTTAAAATAAATATAATTTTTATTTTTAGAGTTATTTAAGATAAGGTTAATAAATAATGCCAAAATATAATCCTAAAAAAATTGAAAAGATCCACCAGCTGGCGGAGGCAGAATCTAAGCCATTTGCAGTCTATGCTTTATATAATGACAGTGTTGATAAAATTTACATTGGACAAACTCGCGATTTAGAGAATAGACTAAATTTACACAACTCTCACACATTTAAAGGTTATACAAGTAGATTTTCTGGACAATGGCGGATAATTTACACCGAATTTTTATTAACCAGAGTGGAAGCTATAAGAAGAGAAAAACAGTTAAAAAGTTTTCGTGGTCGCGAGTTTGTTAAGACAAAAATATGAAATATAGCCCATCTAAAATAGAGCGCAAATGGCAACGCTATTGGGAAGCCAATAAAGTTTATCGCGCCGACGAGAAGTCAGAAAAACCGAAGTACTATCAGCTTGAGACATTTCCGTATCCTTCAGCGGCCGGTCTTCATGTCGGTCATCCTAAGGGATATATAGCCGAAGATATTCATGCCAGATACATGAGAATGAACGGCAGGGAAGTTATGTATACGATGGGGTGGGACGCTTTCGGGTTACCGACGGAAAATTATGCCATCAAAGTCGGCAAAAGCCCGCAGGAAGTTGCAAAGACGAATATCAAGAATTTCAAACGCCAAGTCAGAATGTTCGGCTTGTCCTACGACTGGGACCGGGAGATAAATACTTCCGCGCCGGAATATTATAAATGGACTCAATGGCTTTTCTTACAATTATATAAATCCGGTTTGGCATATCAGAAATTAGCCAAAGTAAATTGGTGTCCGCAGGATCAAACAGTTTTAGCAAACGAACAGGTTGTAGATGGTTGCTGTGAGCGTTGCGGAGAGCAGGTAATTCAGAAAGAAATGAAGCAATGGTTTTTTAAGATAACTGATTATGCTGATAGATTGCTGGACGACTTGGAGGGCCTCGACTGGCCGGAAGAAACAGTCAAAAGGCAAAAGGACTGGATAGGAAAATCAGAAGGAGTATTGCTGAAATTTCCAATTTCCAATTTCCAATTTCCAATCGAGGTTTTCACGACTCGGCCGGATACTTTGTTTGGGGCGACATATTTGGTGCTGGCACCGGAACATGATTTAATTGAAAATTTAAAATTTAAAATTGAAAATTGGGATGAAATCCAAGAATATATTGAGAAAGCTAAACATAAAACAGAATTACAGAGAAAAGAAGAGGCGGGAGAGAAAACAGGGGTTGAATTAAAAGGCGTGACGGCAATAAATCCGGCCACGAAAGAAGAAATGCCAGTTTGGGTTGCTGACTATGTGTTGGGTGGATACGGCACAGGAGCGATAATGGCAGTTCCGGCTCATGATCAGAGGGACTTTGAATTTGCCGGAAAGTTCGGGTTACCCGTACAAGAAATTGTACGGGGAGGCGATGTTTCAAAAGAAGCATATGAAGGAAACGGCAAGCTAATTAACTCCGGTAAATTTGATGGGATGGATTCTGAAAAAGCCAGGTTAGAAATTACAAAGTTTGTCGGAGGAGAAAAGCAAACGCAGTATAAGTTGAGGGACTGGTCAGTTTCCAGGCAGAGGTACTGGGGAGTTCCCATACCTGTTATATATTGTAAGGAGTGCGGAACGGTTCCGGTGCCGGAAAACGACCTACCGGTCAAACTGCCGACGCTAAAAGATTATCGGCCCAAAGGAGTGTCTCCATTGGCAAGCTCGGAAAAATTCATGAAAGTTAAATGTCCTAAATGCGGCGGCAACGGGGAAAGAGACCCCG
>JBBTTJ010000055.1:0-4715 GCA_038064315.1 Patescibacteria group bacterium
GCGTAGCCATTTGATAAAAAGATAATAGCTTTAAACAACGGGGAACCGTTGTTTTTTTTGTTTACATTTTTATCTTTTTACTTTATTATAAATACATAGTTTTTTAAAATTAAGGGATAAATATGAGGGTTTTGTGGCTTATACAAAGAAGTGATTTTATTGACCCAATGGGCATATGTTATCTGTCTGCTGTCGGCAAAAATGCCGGCCATCAGATGGATCTCGCGGTTATTGAGGATAGTAATGTTTTTCAGAAGATTGTCGATTATAAGCCGGGTGTTATCGCTTATAGCGCAGTTACAGGGGAGCATCAGGGCTACTTTAATTTAAACAAGAAAATAAAGGAGCAATTTCCGGACATTTTTACAATAATGGGTGGCTCGCATCCTACATTCTATCCTAAATGTGTTGACTATCAGCCGATTGACGCCATAGCTGTTGGAGAGGGCGAGGGGGCTTTTGAAGAGCTTCTTAATACAGTTGAAGCCGGAGAAGACATTCAAGGCATCTTAAATATCGGTACTAAGACCGGCGGTGTTAACAGGAAGAGAAATTTGATCGGTGATTTGGACACACTGCCTTTTCCTGATAGAGATTTGCTTTTTGCGAATACTCCGATTGGCGGTTTCCCGTTGAAAACATTTATCACTTCTCGCGGTTGTCCGTTTCCCTGTACTTATTGCTTTGAACCTGTGCTTAAGAAGATGTACAGGGAAGAAAAAGCGATGGGTAGCATCCAGATGCTTGACGCTAAGACTGGCAGGCAATCCGGTAAATACGAGCGGAGGCATTCGCCGGAACGGGTATGTGAAGAAATCCTGCAAGTAAAATCAAAGTGGCCGGTAGAATTTATTAAATTTGAAGACGATCTTTTTGTGCTTCATGTCGACCGCTGGCTTGAAGAGTTTGTCAGAGTTTATCCCAATAAGATCGGAATACCGTTTAACGCTTTGGTCCGAGTGGATTCAATCAATGCGGAGATGCTCCGTCTGCTTAAAGAAGCCGGCTGTGTTTCGCTTAATGTTTCGGTGGATCACGCTAACTTCGAAGTTCGTAAAAGAGTTATCAAGAAGAAATTTACGAATGATGATGTCATAAGATTATTCAGATTAGCTGAATCATACGGTATAGGTATTTTCAACAATATGATCCTGGCTGTTCCGGATTCCACCATAGAAGACGATAAAGACGCGGTAAGATTAGATATTGCTTCCGGTGTTAAGTTCGCGAGCTTCTCCATTCTTATGCCGTATCCCGGAACGGAAATTGGAAAATATTGCGAAGATAAAGGATATTTTAAAATGGACCCGGATAACATGAGTGAATCCTTGCTTGAACGCTCGCCGCTTAGCTGTTTTAGTGAGGAAGAAAAAGACCAGCAGAAAAATATTTTGTATTTGGGCGGACTGGCGCTTTTAATCGGTAATTCGGCGACATGGTTTACGCGGAAGGTAAAAAAGATTGATGAATTTTTTAGTCATAATCATTTATCATTGCTTTGTACTTTAACCGGATTGTTGAATAAGATATTTAGCGCGGCTTGCAACTTTATGGTTGAGTTCATACTCAACTTTTTGACCAAAGCATTAAGTCCGAACAGGTTGTATATGGCCGTTTACTATATGGTTAAGGCTCTTACTCTTAAATACTATATTTATCCGATTAAGTTTGGGAACTTTTTTACCGGTCTGAAGAGTTTCATTAAAGGATTCAGAATTGAAGTATTAAGAACAATGCCGGAAATGAAAAAAAATATAACATATCCGGGGCCTCGGCCTACGGACTGACTTCGCTCCAAAGGAGCGATTTTATTTTTGCTAGCGAGGAGCAAAATGGAAATTAATTTCCATTTTGTCCGAACGAAGCTAAAAGGAGTGAATACTCCGCCGCTTGCGGCGGTATCAAGAGGCGAAGCCTCCTCTTGATACCTCGCGGTTTACCGCGAGGAGGATTCATTTACAAAAGTCATCTGTTAATGCCATAATTAAAAAAATTAAAAGCCATGAAACAGGTTAATTGTATAATTTGCAGAGAGAACCGGACCAAATTTTTCGCATTTAATAACGGTTTTAATTTGGTCCGATGCTTAAACGACGATCTGATCTATGTTAATCCCCAGCCCGATAAAAACGACTTTGATGAGTTTTATGAATCTTCTGATTATTTTTTGAGGGGGACAAACGATCTGGGATATGCCGATTACATGGCTGACAAAGACGCTATTGCCAAAAACAGCCGGGTGGTAATAAATGCAATCAAAAAGTTTTGCGAAAATGGCAAGCTATTGGATATCGGATGTGCTTATGGTTTCTCATTAGATGTGGCCAGACGAGCCGGTTTTGAGGTTTGGGGTAATGACTTAAACGGGGAAGCGATTAATTACGCTTGCCGGACCCTGAACATTGCCAATGCGAAGCTTGGTTATTTGAAAGATATAAATTACGAAAAAAATTTTTTTGATGTCGCAATGATGCTTGGGACGATCGAGCATTTTCAGAATCCTCAAGATGAAGTCAGCGAGGCGCGGCGTATTTTAAAACCAGGCGGTATATTGGCGGTTTTGACGGTTGATATGGATTCTATAATAGGGCGGGGAACAATAAGGCCGCCGGAGCATTTATATTATTTTAGCGGCCGAACATTGCGAAAATTTTTGGAAAATAACGGTTTTGAGGTATTAAGGGTGACACCCAGAGTGATGCCCAATGTTTTTTATTTTACCGTTGAAGATTTTTTTGGCAGGGTTTTTGACTATTTATGTCGTTTAACGGAAAGGAAGTTTTTAAAAACCGCCGCTCTCAATCTAAAAAAGATTTTTTTGTTTCCAATTAAAAAGTTGAATCTTTCGCAGTTGATAATGCCGGGTATTGACGGCCAATTTTTAATAATTGCCAGGCGTAAATAATGAATAAGCTTGGGAAAATATTCAGCCCCTCTTATGTTTTGTGGTGGCTTCCTTTCGCGGTCATAATCCTTTTTTTCTACCCAGTTCTTTTTGGCGGCAAATTAGCTTTTGGTGTTGCTCATAGCGTGGCTGAAGATCTGCCTATGCATTTTTGGTTTGGCGAGGCCATAAGACAAGGGAGCTGGCGCATCAACCCGCTTTATTTCGGAGGCGTCGCGTCATATCTTTCCCAGATGGACATGTTTCATCCAATCCCGTTCTTATTTTATAAATTTCTTAAACCTATAAGCGCTTATTACTGGATTATCGCGCTAAGCGCGGCGGGTCAATGGTATGGATTTTACCTGCTGTCAAGAAAATTAAAGATTAGCTTCTTATCAGCGGTTTTTGCTTCGTTTGTTTGGGTCTTTGGCCAATGGAACATTCAGTGGGGCGGCCTTGAAACTATCGGGCTGTTTCTTGTCTGGGTCCCGCTTTTATTTTTTTTAATAATTAAAGTCAGCGAAGGCAAACATAGATTGTTGTATGCTCTTTTGGCCGCATTGATCCTTGCTCCTAACTGGGTTTTCGGCCTGACCCAAACCACTCTTTATCTGGCAATGGCGCTTTTTGCGCTCGCTGTGTTTTTAGATTTCCAACATGGAGCTGTCGCGTACGGGTTTGATCTTTTAAAATACAAAAATACTTTAATTTGCATAGCGGTTATTTTATTAAGCGTGGCCGTTGTTTTTCCGGTCATAAAAGCTGATTATTCAATTTATAGTTTAAGTTGGAGGAACGGCGGGTTGTCATATCAGGAATCATTTAATAAGGACTACTTTAATGTTTTTGATCTGATCCATTTCGTTTCTCCTTTTATTGTGTTGCCTTTTGTAAACACGGAATACACGCATTTTTATATTGGTATTTTGCCGCTGCTTCTTATCGCTTTGACATGGAGAAACAGGAGAGAAAATTCTTTCGTAAGATTTTTTCAATGGATGGCGATATTAACTCTGGGTACGGCTATAATATATTCTCCAATTTTTTACATATTGACCCAAATTCCGGTTTTTAATTCCTTTCGTGGTCCCGGTAAATTCCTCTTTTTAACCGGCTTTGCGATGGCAATTTTGGCTGGTTTTGGTTTAGACATATTGAAAACAGGACGGGGATTGGAATTTTTTTCCAGAATCGCCGGTTTTTATAAAAAGTTTCTGGTTGTTTTTAGTTTGGCAATCATTGCGATGAATGCAATATACTATTGGGCATTTGATGCCCTGGTTAAATTCGGGTTCAAGGTTTTTATGCGTTTTGGTTATATTCGCACTCTTCAACGCGACCCTAATGATTATATAGATAAAGTAAGAGGACTTTTAAATTCCTGGTTTTATGAATTTTCCTTTTCAAACATTGAGATTTGGTTGGCAATAATTACGCTTGTTTCAACATGGCTGCTTGTTTTACTGTTTTTAAAAAATAAAGTTTCGGTTGCAACTTTTTCAATTTTAGCTGTCGTTCTTGTTTATTTTTCTTCCTTTTTCATTTGGCACAGATATTATAGTTTTATTTCCGCTTCCACGTTAAGTCCGACGCCAACGATCCAATTTTTAATGGACCACAAAGACAATCAATATCGAGCATTGTCATTTAACATAGGAATTGAGTCATATAAAAAAATGGGGCTGGATTATGAAAATCCCGAGAAACTTAACAAATTTAATGTAGCCATATTCCGCACGGACGAATTTATGCATTACAATATAGAAACATTAAACGGTCATGAGGCCTTTTTAACCAAGAGACAGGAATTCTTTTCTGATTTCAGCGG
>JBBTTJ010000056.1:0-10583 GCA_038064315.1 Patescibacteria group bacterium
AGCTAATGTGATAAGGGGCGGCCACTCAAAACAGATTGAATCTAAAGATGTGACCGTGGGTGATATTCTGGTTTTGCGACAAGGGGATAAAGTGCCGGCCGACGCGAGACTGATACGGCAGACTAATTTTAAGACTAACGAGGCGGTGCTTACGGGCGAGTCCGATCCGGTTGAAAAATCGCTGGATGTTCTGAACGAGGATACGACTGTTGCCGACAGGAAGAATATGGTTTTCATGGGCTCATTTGTTGAGGAAGGTTTTGCCGAAGCGATAGTCGTATCTATCGGTTCTTCAACAGAATTTGGAAACATAGCTTTTCTTATTAAAGAAAGCGGAGAAGAGGATATTACTCCTCTTCAGAAAAAACTTGCTCTGCTTGGAAAACAGCTGGGTATTATTTTTTTATTGATCTCGGGCGGTCTTTTCGCCGTCGGCGTACTTAGAGGAATAAATATTCTTACAATGTTTCTGACGGCTGTCGCCGTTGCGGTTGCGGCTGTGCCCGAGGGGCTGCCGATAGCGTTGAGCGTTACTCTGGCAATGGGGGCAAGGAGGATATTGACTAAAGGGGGACTGGTCAGGAAAATGGTTGCCGCCGAAGCCTTGGGCAACACTACGATTATCGTTGCCGACAAAACATCAACTTTGACCGAGGGGAAGATGAACCTAACCCGGCTTTTTACTTCTGAAGGGAAAGATATTTTAAAGGGAAATTTTCCCGACGTTATACAAAAAGATGAGACATCCGTGGAATATCTGTCCCTAAAACTGACGGCCCTTTTATCTGACGCTTTCATAGAAAATCCTAATGATGCGGAAAAGGACTGGAAGGTTTACGGCCGTCCGGTAGATAGAGCGATATTGCTGACTCTTGCAAAGTTAAATTTTGAAATACGGAAGATACGGAAAGAAATGCCGCGATTGGACGAACTGCCTTTTGGCGCTGAATACAGGTATTCGGCTGTTTTAAATAAATTTAACCTTGAGAAGAATGTTATTTCCGTTTTAGGCGCGCCCGAGGCAATATTGGAACTATCCGACTATCCTGAAAAGGAAAAGATACACTTAAAGACGAGAGAATTGGCCAGGCAGGGCTTGAGAATAATGGCTGTCAGTTTTAAATTTACGGATTCTGTTAAAAAAACCCTTAGCCACTCTGATATAAAGAATATGACTTTTTTGTCTCTTATAGTATTTTCAGATCCGATAAGGGAAGAGGTTAAAGAAGCCATAGAAAAATCAAAATTAGCCGGTTTGAGGACTATAATTGTTACGGGAGATCATTTGCTTACGGCCGAATATGTGGCTAAAGAATTGAACATTCTGGTAAAAAAAGGAAGAGCGATAGAAGGGAAAAATCTGCCGGTGAATTTAAGCGCGGCTGTGGTTAACTATGATGTTTTTGCAAGAGTTACGCCCGGGGATAAAGTAAGAATAGTTGACGCTCTAAAAGAAAATGGAGAATTAGTGGCGATGATAGGCGACGGTATCAACGACGCCCCCGCTCTTTTAAAATCAGATATTGGAGTTGCGGTCGGTTCCGGCACCGATGCCGCCAAAGAGGCATCGGATATTATTCTTCTCAACGACAGTTTTACCATAATAGTTGAAGCCATAAAACAAGGAAGAATAATTCTTGATAACATAAGAAAAGTCATCATATTTGTCATTTCCAACGCTTTCTCGGAGATTATTCTTATATCAGGCAGTATAATACTGGGTTTGCCGCTTGCTCTTTTGCCGGCGCAGATACTCTGGGTTAATTTAATAGTGGACGGCCTTCCTTCCATGGCGCTGGCTTTTGAAAAAGAGGAGAAGGTTATGGCGCGAAAGCCGGAAAAGAAAGAAAATATTTTCACCAAAGACACTAAGAAGTTGATCGGCATTTTCGCCGTTGTTACGGATTTGGCGCTTTTCGCCTTATTTTATTATTTGTTTCAGGCAACGGATGATATTAATTACGCAAGGACTATGGCTTTCGCCGGCCTCGGGTTCACATCGCTATTTTATGTTTTTTCGGTAAAAACGCTCCGGCTGGCTGTCTGGCGCATAAATCCGTTCTCAAATAAAATGCTTAATGCCGGGGTTTTGATTGGCGCAGGATTGTATATAATTGCCATATATTTGGAATTTTTCAGGAATATATTGGGGACGGTGGCGCTGGGTCTTAACGACTGGTATATACTTATGGTGTTGGGAGTATTCAATATTGCGGTGATAGAGATGGGTAAATTCTTTTTTCTAAATAACAATAAATATGTTTAAAAATTATCGTCACTTGGCCAAAATAACTTTTCTTTTGCTGATTATAGCGATGGCCTTTTGGACAAGCGGAATTGTCAAGAATAGTGATTTCGTAATTGAATTGATAAGAAGATTCGGGTACGGCGGGATATTCCTTATTTCGGTCGTAAGCGGTTTTAATGTGGCCATACCGGTTCCGGCTGTTGCTTTTATGCCCCTTTTTATTGCTTCCGGACTGAATATTTTTGCCGTGATTGTAATAATAGCGGCCGGCATGACGCTTGCCGACTTCATAGGATTTCTTTTAGGCAAGACGGGCAGGCGCATAGCCGTGTCCGCGCTTGAAAGAAATGTTTTAATCAAATTTGAAAGAATAAAGAAGAAATTAGATTGGTCTCCAACGCTGATATTGTTTTTATTCGCTTCCGTAGCTCCGTTTCCCAACGAGATTATAGTTGTGCCTATGGCCTTTCTCGGCTATAAGTTTATCCATATATTATTGCCGGTGTTTTTTGGAAATATGATTTTCAATTCCATTTACGCGATCGGAGCCGTCAATATTTTTAAATTAATAAGCTGGTAGCCGGCATATCATATTGGAAGATAAAATCTCTCCGGCCGTAATCCACAGATAACATTGACGCGGAAATCAATAACTTTTAAAATTCAATTATATGATTAAAAAATACATAATTGTAAATATATTGTCGGTCTCTTTGTTTTTAGCCGCCGGTTTTGTTTGGGCGGAGGAATCAGTTTCCGGTGTTTTAGACGGAGCAAGAAACGGAGTTGAAGAAAATAATAAAATACGGGATGAAAGAGAAGAAATTAGGGCTGAAATTAAGGCCAGGCAGGAAGAATTAAGGCAAAAGAATCTTGAATCTCGGGAAGCGATGAGGCAGGAAATTGAAGACCGGAAAGAAGAACTAAAAGCCAAAATTGAGGAGAGGAGACGGGAATTAAAAGATCTGATGGAACAAAAAAGAGAAGAATTAAAACAGCGGCTGGAAAAAATTAGAGACGAAAGGAAAAAAGGAGTTGTTGAAAGGATAGACAAACAAATAAATGAATTAAATGACCGGCTCTTGGATCATTATGTGAACGTGCTTGAGAAACTTGGCAGATTGTTGGTTAGAATAGCCGAAAGAGCGGATAATGCCGAAGAGAGAGGTGTTAATGTTTCCGAAGTCAGAACGGCAATTGATGAAGCAAATTCAGCGATAGCGAAAGCAAAAGAGGCAATAGAGGTTCAATCCGGTAAAACATATACGATTGAGATAACAACTGAAGAGGGTCTTAAGAACGATGTCGGAACAGTAAGACAGGCGCTTCATGATGATCTGGTCTTAGTTAGAGATGCGGTTAAAGATGCTCATGAAGCGATTAGAAATGCCGCGACCACACTCGCCAACTCGGTAGAAGAGTTTATTCCGACCCCTACACCAACAGTAACCCCAACCCCGTAAGTATAAAATTAATAATATAAAAACTTTAATACAAAAATTTTATGGATAATATGGATAATACGGATCAAAAACAAATTAATAATATGCGGGCCGGCGGAGGAAATAATATGAGTTATGGAATGGGTGATTCCGGGCAAAAGGCGAATATCATTCATATTTTTTTGGCGGTAGGGGTTGTTATCGCGCTTGCTCTTTGGTTGTGGCTGACTTCAAAACAAATATACCTAACGGATCTTCCGACATTGCCTGGATTACCAGATACGCTGGAAGTTATCAATCAGGAACTCCAGGGTATTGATCTGCAGGGCGATATGAATGTAGAGTTTCAACAAATAGATCAGGAATTGGACACTCTATAATATTCTTGTGTAGCGGCTGATAATTAAAGGGTCCGATTAAAATCGGACCCCTTTAATTATGGTACAATTTAAAAATGTCTCGTTTGCCAAAAATTGTCGGTGGCAGGTGGCTTAACTCACAACCTCTTTCGGAAGAAAATCTTAAGGGCAAAGTTGTTTTAATTGATTTTTGGACGTACTCCTGCGTGAATTGCAAACGCACAATACCATATTTGAAAGAATGGTGGCGTAAGTACAAAGAAAAGAATTTTGTAATGATAGGCATTCATACACCGGAGTTTGAATTTGAGAAAGAATTCAATAATGTGAAGCAGGCTTGCCGAGATTTGGGCGTGACTTGGCCGGTTGTCTTGGATAACGACTATGTTAACTGGAATAACTTCGCTAACCGTTACTGGCCGGCCAAGTATATTGCTGATAAAGACGGTAAGATTGTTTATGAACATTTCGGAGAGGGGGGCTACGAGAAAACAGAGAACATTATAAGAAAACTTATAGGCGAAGAAATGGAAGATGTCAGTGTCAAGGAGCATGGCCATGGCAATGTGTGTTTCTCGCCAACACCTGAACTGTACTGCGGTTATAAGAGAGGATTTCTGTCTAATCTGCCTGCGAAAGCAGACCTGCCTGCGCAGGCAGACAGAGAGGCCTATGTTTATGATTTGTCTTTTGATTATAAAAAACCGGAAATGAAGGAAGACACGATAGGATTAGCCGGTAAATTCATAGCCAGATCGGAGTATGTGGAATCGGTTGACGCTGATTCTGAACTCCTTCTTAGATTCAGGGCGACCGAAGTAAATTTAGTTATTTATCCGGTGGAGAGCTCGGCGGTTGCAGAAATTTATTTGGATAATGACAAACTTCCCAAAGAATATTGGGGCGAGGATGTGAACGAAAGCAATATTGCGATATCAAGGCCGACGATGTATAATCTTGTTAAAACTTCCGGACTGCTTGAAGGAATTTTAAAGATTAAACCGATAAAAGGCAATTTTCGAGCGTATGCGTTTACTTTTTCCGGATGTGAGTACTGATTAATATAACTTGCTTTTATTTATGATAACCATAGATGATTTTAAAAAAGTTGAACTGAAGGTTGCAAAAATACTTGAAGCGGACAGGGTTAAAAATTCTGATAAACTGGTCAAACTTAAGGTTGACCTTGGCTCGGAGCAAAGGCAGATAATTGCCGGTATAGGCAATATCTATACGCCGGAAATATTGGTTGGAAAGCAGATAATCGTGGTGGCCAATCTTGAACCGAGAAAGTTAATGGGACTTGAAAGCCAGGGCATGCTTCTTGCGGCAAGCGATGAGATGGGGCCGGTTTTGGTTGTACCGGAATCGGAAGTCAGGCCTGGCACAAGTTTAAATTAAAATTAATGAGCAAAGTGAATAAGCAAGAACAAATTAAAGAAAGATTATCCTGGGACGAGTATTTTTTAAAAATCGCCGGAGTGGTATCATCAAGATCAACCTGCAATAGGCGTAATGTGGGAGCTGTTATAGTTAAGAACAAAGTTGTTCTGTCAACCGGCTATAACGGGGCTCCGCGGGGTTTACCTCATTGCGATGATGCCGGTCATGAAATCGTGGATGGTCATTGTGTCAGGACTGTTCATGGAGAAGCAAACGCTATTGCCCAGGCGGCCCGAAACGGCATTTCCATTGAAGGAGCTTGTCTTTACCTAACCCATTCGCCATGCTATGATTGTTTCAAGATGATTGTAAATGCCGGTATAAGTGAGATTAAATACAGCAGTTTTTATATGAGTCGTTACGAAGCGTCTAAGGCAGTTCTTACTTTGGCTAAAAAAGCAGGAGTAAAATTGCAAAAAATATGACAGAAATCAACAAAAATATGCCCCGAGACACTTTTATGTATCTTGCGGCTATGATTACTTTGGTCGCAGTGGCAGTCGGCTTTGGAATGGCCGTTTTTAATTATATTGATTTTTATTTCCCGGATCCGGCAGTGGACTACTATCGAAGCCCGTCTTCTTATGAATCGCCGATAAGACAGGCGATGGCTATGCTTATCATTGTTTTCCCGGTATTTTTCTTGATTTCCAGATTTTTGCGGAATGATGTCCGGCTTAATCCGGAAAAGAAAGAGTTTAAGATAAGAAAATGGTTTTTGAACCTGACTCTTTTTGTCGCCGCGCTTGTTATAGCGGGGGATTTTATCGCCGTAATAAACAATTTTTTGGGAGGCGAACTTACGATTAGATTTGCCTTGAAAGCGCTGACGATGTTCTTTATCTCCGGCTCGGTTTTTTACTATTATTTTGCTCAATTAAAAGAAATTAAATGGATTAACGCTTTTTCCTGGGTGATAACTGCCACTGTTATCACGGCGGTTTTAGGGGGCTTTGCCGTTATCGGCTCTCCTTTTCAGCAAAGAAATAAACGCTTTGATGAAATACGGGTGAATGATTTATCGGCTATTCAAAATTACATAACGAACTATTGGCAGAACGAAGGAATATTGCCGGCTAATTTAAGCGACCTTGATGACTCGCTATCAGGTATTGTTGTTCCGGTTGACCCGGAAACAGGCGGAATGTATGAATATAGAATTATAAATGAATTAACCTTTGAATTGTGCGCGACATTCGTGGCAGAAAGTACAGATGACCAGCGCGCTGTGCCTCAAATATATCCTCCGAAAAGCCGTGACTACAACTGGCAACATAGCGCTGGCCGCGTCTGCTTTGAGAGGACAATAGATTCTGATTACTATATTCTTCATAGAGATAATATTAAAGTTCCCGCAATCCCCGATGGAATTCCAAACTAATAATTATTATGTCTAAATCAGTGTATATATTTACAATTTTAGTAATTTTTGTCGCTATCGCGGTTTGGTTTGTCGTTCAAAGGACTAGAGAAGTGAACGAAGTAACGGAAACCCCGATGCCGACTGCTGTACCGACATTATCACCGACACCGGAAGATTCAGCCGGTAAACCGATCAAATACGATAACGGTCTGGTTGTACAGGATGTTGTTACGGGCGGCGGCAAGACCGCGGAAAGCGGTGACACATTAAGCGCTAATTATATCGGCGCTCTTGAGAATGGAACTGTTTTTGATAACTCATATGACAGAGGACAGCCAATTCAGTTTGTGCTTGGTTCAGGCCAGCTTATTCAGGGATGGGAACTCGGGCTTGTCGGCATGAAAGAAGGGGGCAAACGAAGATTGATAATACCGCCTGAACTTGGCTATGGTGCAAGAGGCGCCGGAAAATCTATTCCTCCCAATGCAACTCTTTTGTTTGAAATAGAACTGGTATCGGTTCAGAAGAAATAATGTCTGAAGCTCTAAAATTCCCCGATGGATTCAAATGGGGGAGCGCCACATCGGCTCATCAGGTTGAGGGCGGCAATCACAATGATTGGACGGAGTGGGAAAAATCGCCTCAAAGAATTGCTCAATTAAAAAAAGAGGAAAAAGACCCCTATGGTTTTATTTCAGGACGCGCGTGTGACAGTTATAATCGCTACGAAGAGGATTTTGATATCGCTCAAAAACTTAATCACAACATTCATCGGTTCTCAATTGAATGGTCGCGTATCGAACCCGAAGAAGGGAAGTTCAATGAAAAAGAATTAGAGCATTATAAAAGGTTAATAGATGCATTGTGCGACAGGGGAATAGAGCCAATGGTAACGCTTTGGCATTTTACCAATCCTGTTTGGTTTGCGGAAAAGGGCGGGTTTCTAAACAAAAAGTCGCCGGAATACTTTACAAGATTTGCAAAGTATGTTGTGGATAACTTAAAAGACAGAGTAAGGTTGTGGATAACTTTTAACGAGGGCGCAAGCGTATATGCGGGCTTTTCTTATTTAAACGGTCAATGGCCTCCACAGCGCAGGAGCTTATTTGAGTATTTGAAAGTTCGCAAGAATTTTATTAAGGCGCACATACTCGCCTATGGAGAGATCAAAAAAATAAGTACATCGCACAACTTCTTTTCTGCGATGCGGGCATCGCAGAAAAGCTCTACATTGTGCAACGCTGGAGCGTCGCACAATGTAGAGATAGGGATTGTGGAAAGTAATGTTTATAACGCTCATGGCAACCGATGGTATGAGAAAATAATAGGCAGGATATATGGCTACCAAAGAAATCTTTATTTTTTTGATAAAGCCCTTCCCTACTACGACTTTATCGGTTTGAACTACTATCATGTGGATCGCCGGGTGCCAGGAAGCTACCGGATACTGCCTCGCCAGGGCTGGATGCCCGAAATGGGCTGGGAAACATATCCCAAGGGTATTTACTATTGTTTAATGAAATTAAAAAAATTTAAAAAACCAATATATGTGACCGAGAACGGTATTGCCGACGCTAAGGACGAACAGCGTGAGAAATTTATCAAAGAGCATTTGCGGTGGATCTGGCAGGCCATTCATGATGGCGTTGATGCGCATGGATATTTGTATTGGTCGCTTTTGGATAATTTTGAATGGCATCACGGATTTGAACCGCGATTCGGACTGGTTGAGATGGATTATGCAACATTAGAAAGGAAAATTCGTTCGTCGGCATTTGAATATTCCAAAATATGCAAAGAGAATGCTTTAAACTTTTAATATGCTGTGGTTTTATTTAACTATTCTCGCCTACTTATTTAACGCTTTTGCTTTTATTTTAGACAAATATCTTCTTGTTAATTATAATCCCCGTCCTTTTGCCTATGCATTTTGGGTGGCGATTTTAAGCACATTCGCTGTCGCGCTGATACCGTTTGGCGTGGTTGCGCCTGGCGCAGGATATCTTCTTATCGCGATTATTTCGGGGAGCGCGTTTTTTATCGGGCTTATTTTTCTGTATAAATCTATGCAAATAACGGATATTTCCGTGGCTACAACAATGTCGGGTGTTGCTACGGCCGCATTTTCTTACTTTTTGGCTGTTCCAGTACTTGGCGAGCCGAGCGGGGTTTTTAATTCTGCCGCTATTATTTTGTTGATAGGAGGAACATTATTCCTTGGCCGCACTGACAGGAAAATTTGGTTCCTGGCCATAGCGGCGGGTATATTCTTCAGTGTTTCATTCGTCTTTTTAAAAATTTCTTTTAATCTCTCTGATTTTGCAAATGGCTTCTTTTGGACCCGTGTCGGTTTTGTGGGAACAGCTCTCGTTTCACTGATATCCGCTTCTTTTCGCAATGATGTTCGGCAGTCTTTTCGCGGCGCAAATATTAAAACGGGGTCTCTTTTTATTAGCGCTAAAATACTTGCCGCTGCAGGATTCATTCTTCTTTATTATTCAATTCAACTGGGCGAGGTTTCCGTGGTTAATTCGCTTTTAGGTTTTCAGTTTTTGTTTATCTTTATTCTTGCTCTATTATTCAGGCGTATAATTCCTCATGTTGAAGAGAATATAGACAGGCGTTACATTATAAATAAGATAGTCGGAATTTGTTTGGTGGTCGCCGGTTTTCTTCTAATACTGATATTATAAGTTCAGAATAAGACGGTAAAGTATGTTTTATGAGCAAAAGGAGCAGGATTATTATTAAAATTTCACTGTTTGTTATCTTCCTTCTTTGGATATTTTCTTTTGATTTTTCAGATAAGACGGGCGAGCCGGCCTATGGCGTTTCTTTCAGCCGCTTTCATGCCGATGAACTGGGATTGGATTGGAAAGAGACATATCTTGCTCTTCAGAATGATTTGGGTGTTAAGAATTTTAGATTTTCCGCTCACTGGCCTATTACGGAACCGCAAAAAGACAAATATAATTTTGAGGAGCTTGATTTTCAGATGGCCGAAGCAAAAAGAAACGGCGCAACGGTAATCTTGGCTGTTGGTAGGCGTTTGCCCGGCTGGCCGGAATGCCATATTCCCGGCTGGGCAATGGAATTAAGCCAGGAAGAACGGAATGATGAACTTCTGGAACTTATTGCCCGCGTCGTGAACCGGTATAAAAATTATGACAATATTATTTATTGGCAGGTTGAGAACGAGCCGTTTCTTACCGGTTTCAGCCGTTCGGCCTGCGGTGAACTTGATAAGGAAATACTTCAAAGGGAAATAGAACTTGTAAAAAAACTTGATCCAAGGCCGGTGTTGATCACTGACGGCGGTGAGTTTGGCGATTGGTTCAGAGCTTATTCTCGCGGAGATGTTTTTGGGACAAGTTTGTATTTATATGTCTGGCCTGGGTCTGTCGGTTTTCCGTTTCGTTATCCCATAACTCCGGCATTTTTTAGGATAAAGCACAATATAGTTCGCCTTTTAATGGATGCCAAGCCGTCGTTTATTGTGGAATTATCAACTGAACCGTGGCTTCTACAACCGATAGTTGAGACGCCTATAGAAGTCCAATTGGAAAGGATGGGCATGGACAAATTTAACGAGATGATTGATTTTTCTTCTAAAACCGGGTTTAATGGTTACTATCTGTGGGGCGCGGAATGGTGGTATTGGCTGAAGCTAAGCGGACGCTCTGAACACTGGGAACGCGCCAAACAACTGTATAACTAATCGTGGATAA
>JBBTTJ010000057.1:0-4810 GCA_038064315.1 Patescibacteria group bacterium
ATGAGCGAGCACGCTCATCCCGAGCGAGGCCGATAGGCCGACGAGGGATAATCAATGTTATATTATGTATCCTATAGCAAACATGATAACAATAATAATGAATGCGCAGGCGGTGAACAAAGAATCCGTCATTTTGCCTTTCTCAAGAATGAAATTTGATATCGCCAACACCTTGAAAGCCGGCGGTTATGTATCCGCAGTGGAAAGGAAAAAAAGAAAAGCGAAAAAATCAGAGCAAGAATTCATATTCGTTACTTTGAAGTACGATGAGTACGGGCCGGCCATAAATGGTATTAAGCTGATAAGCCGTCCGTCAAGAAGGATGTACATCAAATCTGACCAGATCAGGCCGGTAAGATCGGGTTACGGGATTGCGGTTATATCAACTCCTAAAGGTATAATGAATTCCAAAGAAGCCAGGAAACAAAAACTGGGCGGAGAGATATTATTTGAAGTGTGGTAATCGTAATATTTAAATTTTTTCTACATGTCTAAGATAGGCAAAAAACCAATAGAAATTCCTTCAGGCGTCAATGTAAAGATAGAAGACGGAAGCATATACGTTAAGGGTCCGAAAGGAGAGTTGTCCAAACTGCTGACCGAAGGAGTCAGTGTTGTTGTTGACGGAAATTTAGTGATACTGACTCCCGTAGGAGACGACAGGGAAAATAGAGCCAAATGGGGCTTGCAGAGAGCTCTAATAGCAAATATGGTTACGGGAGTTACTGATGGCTTTGAAAAAGTATTGGAGTTTCAGGGAGTCGGTTATAAAGCGAGCGTAAAAGACAATAATCTTGAAATGGGTCTGGGATACTCGCACCCCGTAAGAATTCCAGGCGTTGAGGGTATAACTTTCAGCGTAGAAAAGAACTCCATAAAGATAGCCGGATCCGACAAAGAACTGATTGGTCGCTTGGCGGCGGAAATAAGGCAAAAGCGCCCTCCGGAACCATACAAAGGCAGCGGCATAAGATATAAAAATGAAGTTATTAAAAGAAAAGCTGGTAAAAAAGCGGTAACATCCGGGTAAACATTACCAAGAAAATTAAAACATGATTACAAATAAAAAACAATTGAATAGAATGAGGCGTCACCGAAGAGTGCGCGCCAGGATTAAAGGTACCGGCGAGAGACCGCGGGTTTCGGTTTTCAAAAGCAACAGAAATATTTTTGTTCAATTCATAGACGATGAGACCGGAAAGACGGTTTTGAGCAGTCAGATCGTATCTGATATAAAAAATAAAATGAAAGATAAAAAAACTGAAAAAGCAATTAAAATAGGCGAAATGTTGGCCGAAAAAGCCCAAAAAGCCGGAATAAAAAATGTTGTATTTGATCGGGGCGGATTCAAGTATCACGGTCGGGTTAAAGCGGTTGCCGACGGATTAAGAAAAGGAAATATTAATTTTTAGTTTTAATGGTATATAATCAAAATAATAATTTTAGAAAACCTAACCAGGGCGGGAAAGAAAGCGTCGGGGCGGATAAAAGGAGAGGTTTTAGAAAAGAACAAGGGTTTGGCGCGGACAGAAAGTCCGAATATGAGCAAAAGGTCTTGGACATAGCAAGAGTAACAAGAGTAACCAAAGGAGGAAAAAGATTCAGTTTCAGGACGACAATTGCCATAGGCGACGGTAAGGGAAAGATCGGCCTGGGTATGGCTAAAGGAAAGGATGTGGCTCAATCTATTCAGAAAGCATTCAACAAAGCCAAGAAAAATATGATAACCGTTCCGATTATCGGCGGTACAATTCCTTATCAGGTTGAAGCCAAGTTCAACAGCGCGGAGATTGTGTTGAAACCGTCAAAGAGCGGAGTTAAGGCCGGCGGTCCCGTCAGAGTGGTGGCAAAACTTGCCGGTATAACCAGTTTGACCGGAAAGGTTATCAGCAGAACGAACAATAAGAAAAATATAGCTAAAGCGACAATTGAAGCATTACAAAAACTGCGGGTGAAACAAAAAGCGCATTAATTTTTTGATATGGATTTATCCAACCTAAAACCAAATACTTCAAAAAAGCGGGGGAAACGCGTCGGCAGAGGAGGCAAACGCGGTACATATTCCGGCAAAGGGCAAAAGGGTCAGAAATCCAGGACCGGTGCCAGTGTAAAGCCGGGATTTCGTGGCGGAGATAACCGAATATGGCAGTTGTTTCCTAAGCAGAGGGGCGCTTCAAAGAAGCCGGGCGGTTCGGGCGTATATGCCAAGCATAGATTTTATCAGTTAAGACACGACAAGCCCTCTATCATTAACATGGAAGAATTCAATAAATTCAATGATGGCGAAACGGTAAATCCGCTAACCCTTTTTGAAAAGGGTATAATGGGCAGGACGGATAAGAATATAAAAATTCTTGGAGACGGAGAACTGAAAAGGCGCCTTATTTTTGAAGGGTTCAGTTTGTCCAAATCCGCAATGGAAAAAATAACTAAAGCCGGCGGAACGATAAAATAAAAGCATGAATAAATTACTGCAAATCTTAAAACGGCCCGATCTGCGTAACAGAGTGTTTTTCATATTAGGTATTTTGGTTGTCTTTCGTTTGATTTCCAATATTCCGATTCCCGCCGTGGACTCTTCTCAATTAAGAGATTTTTTTGCCCAGAACCAGTTCTTCGGGCTTATCAGCGCGTTTACCGGCGGTTCTCTCGGGGCTCTTTCCATTGGTATGCTCGGACTTGGTCCTTACATCACCGCTTCCATTATAATGCAGCTTCTTACTATGATATTTCCTTCACTGGAGCAGATGTACAAGTACGAGGGCGAAGCGGGCAGGATGAGATTTAATCAGTATTCGCGTTTACTTACCGTTCCTTTGGCCGCTTTGCAAGGTTACGGATTTTTAATCCTTCTATCCCGACAAAATGTGATAGGCAGTTTAGGCGTAATGGAGTGGATAAGCGCTATATCCGTTATTATTGCCGGCAGTGTGTTCTTAATGTGGTTAGGAGAACTGATTACCGAGAAAAATCTTGGCAATGGCGTCTCAATACTCATATTGGCGGGTATAGTCGCCGGGTTACCAGGCGCGTTGAGGCAGACGATATTCGCATATGACCAGTCACAGCTGATCACCTATATTGGTTTTATCGTTGTGGCTCTGGCTGTAATAGTCGGCGTTGTTTACATTACGGAAGCCCAGAGGAACATACCGATAAATTATGCCAGACGCATAAGAGGAATGAAGACATATGGCGGTGTTTCCACCTATCTTCCCATGAGAGTAAATAACGCGGGTGTTATTCCGATCATATTCGCGTTGTCCATTTTACTGTTTCCGGGAATGATCGCCAGTTTTTTGTCAGGTTCAAAGATAGACCTTGTCGCAAGAGTCGCGACATTCGTGAATAATATCGTCCAGTCCAATACCTGGTATTCCATATTTTACTTTTTACTTGTGGTTCTATTCACTTATTTCTATACTGCCGTAACATTTGACCCCAAATCAATATCCGAGAATATCCAAAAACAGGGCGGATATATTCCGGGTATAAGGCCGGGACCGATGACAGCCCAGTTTCTTGGTTATCTTTTGAACAGAGTTACGCTGGTTGGCGCGATATTTCTTGGTCTTATCGCTATATTGCCCAATATAGTCCAAAGCATTACCGGCATTACATCGTTTACTCTCGGCGGCACTTCAATACTCATAGTGGTTTCGGTGGCGCTGGAAATAATGAAACAGATGGACGCGCAGTTATCAATGTACGAATATTAGGAATTTAACCGCTTAATTATTCAAAGGTTGTCCAGGTTTTATTTTTTAAAAATTTTGGTATTGTTTGATTAATGCCGGAAGAAAACAAAAAACGAGTGATAATATTTATCGGGCCGCCCGGGGCCGGAAAGGGAACACAGGCCGAATTATTAGCGGATAAATTCGGTCTTTTTCATTTGGAATCGTCTAAGGTTATTGAGGAAAAAATCAATAACGCTGACCCTAAAGACAAAGCTCTTGCAATAGAAAAGGAACTGTGGGAATCCGGGAAACTTAATACTCCGAATCTAGTCTTGCAATGGATTCAAGAAAAAATAAAAGAGCTTGCCGGTGAAGAGAAAAGCATTGTGTTTAGCGGTTCTCCGAGAACCATACTGGAAGCGAAAGGCGAAATTCCTGTTTTGGAGGAAGTTTACGGGAAAGAGAATATTAAAGTTTTTAATCTTAATTTAAGCGAAGAAGAATCTGTTAAAAGAAACAGCAAAAGACGGATATGCAAAGACAACAGGCATCCTATACCTAACCTTAAGGAGTTTGAAGGAATAACAGAATGTCCCAAAGACGGCAGTGAAATAATTACCAGGATTTTGGATAAACCCGAAACCATAAAAGTAAGATACAAAGAATATTTGAACCGTACGTTTCCCATAATTGAATTTCTCAAAGAGAGAAATTATAAAATAATTAAAATTGAGGGTGAACAAAGAATTGATAAAGTGTTTGATGATATATGCAAAAATTTATGATTCATATAAAGACGGAACAAGAAATAGAGAAAATGAAAGAAGGGGGCAAAATTCTGGCCGAGATATTGAAGAAATTATCAGATGCCGTAAAGCCTGGAATTACCACCAGTGAATTGGATAAGCTTGCAAGAGAGCTTATTTCATCCTGCGGCGCTGAACCGTCTTGTTTAGGTTATAACGGGTACCCCGCGGCATTATGTACTTCGGTCAATGATGAAATAGCCCATGCCATTCCTTCGGACAGGATTTTGAAAGAAGGCGACTTGCTTAAACTTGATATAGGTGTTTTACACAAAGGATTTCATACTGATTCAGCCATGACTGTTCCGGTGGGAAAAATTTCCA
>JBBTTJ010000058.1:0-10699 GCA_038064315.1 Patescibacteria group bacterium
TCCAGGAATCGGGCACAAATCGGACAGAAAGGAGAGAAAAGACCATGGGCTGGTTAAAAGACATCTTTGACGATGCTTTCGGTAGTGGAAGTGACGATGGATCCGACCTGACTCCTGCTACAGAACAGGAAGATGACGGCGGAGCCAAAGCCAATTCCGGAGATGACGAATAAGGCGACTAGCCGCCGCCTTGGAGAGACAATCATCGGCGATTGCCTCTCTTTTATTTTTAATGAAAAACTAGTATAATCTTACCGTGTATAAAGAAACAATTTTGGACAATGGACTGCTAATTATAACCCATGAGGATAAGTCACTTCCCATTATTGATATCCAGTTAGTTTTTAAAGCAGGGTCCCGTTATGAAGAAAAGCGCCAAAAAGGATACGCTCATATTCTTGAACATATGTTGTTAAAAGGGACGGCTAAACGCCCCAGCCCGGTTCTTATTGCCCGAGAGGTTGACGACAAAGGCGGATATAAAAATGCTCGCACCGGGAGAGAGTCATTTTCAATTGTATTGCAAGCCGCAAATGACTATGCCGAGGAAATGTTTGAGCTGTTATCCGATATGCTCCTGAACTCCTTAATAGATCCGGTAATTCTTGAGAATGAGAAAAAAGTTATCATAGAAGAATTAAAAAAGGCAGATGATAATGTTGAATCTTTTTTCACGCGATTCACATTTGAGAAGCTATTCAGCGGGCATCCTCTATCAACGAATATCCTTGGCGATACGGAATCTATCACAAGCGCTAACGATAACGAGCTTAGGATATACAAAGAAAAGTTTCTTGTTCCTGATCGTGCCGCTTTGGTAGTATCCGGCAACATAAGCCACGACAAAGCGGTCATATTAGTCCGGAAATATTTTAGTGAGTGGTCCGGAAAATCAAATATTTTACAACCTGCCGAATTCGTTCCTGCCGTCTTGGAGCCCCATTTCTACCACAAAAAGACAACACAAACTCTTGTAGCTTATAACTTATTCACCGTACCGGCTGATAAAACACGAGAGTTAGCGGCATTAGATATAATACAAAATTTTCTAAATTTTGGAGGTTCATCGGCGCTTAAGGAGGAGCTTCGTCATAAGCGCGGCCTTGTATATTCAATCAGTTTAAATAACTATACTTTCAGTGATGCCGGATTCCTTAGTATTAAAACCTCTACGAGCAAACCTAAAGAAACTGTCAAAGTTATTAAGGATATAATATATAATTTAAAAAAAATATTTACCGAAGACCTCTTGAACGGGATTAAGATGCGAAGTATTGGAAACTTCAAACTCTATACTGCAAATCCGTACAACCATACGGGGTTATTGTCGGCTGGGTTTATTGCTCGAGGTAAACTCTTCACTCCAGAAGAATATATTTCCGAAATAGAAAGCGTCTCATACGATGAGGTCATACAAGTCATTGACACTTATTTGGCGCCTGAAAAAGCGATTATTACCGCTATGGGTCCGGAAGCTTTTAGTTAGAAGAAGCAGCTCTATTAAATTTACACTAAGCAGTGTTTGGGGTATTATCTCTGAAGGTATCAGTTATTTTATAAATTAAGGAGGCCAGGCATGAATAGAGTTCTTTCCATAATACTTTCTTGTCTGTTTTTTATTTCGTGCGCCGGCGTAACGCGCGAGTTGTCAAACATAAAACTTGCCAAAAAACTTAATAATTCCGGAAACGCTATTTTTTACACGCGGCATTGGTATGTGGAGCTCAAAGACGACCAAACATATCTTGGAAGCGCCACCTTGCGGCTTCGGCGCGCGGAAGGTGATTTTGCTAACCTCACGAATGAGGAGTGGAAAGAATTAAAAGATGTCATAGGCATTATGCAGAAAGCGGCGCGCAGAGCATTCCTGGCCACGAATTACAACTGGTCATGCCTTATGAATCACGCCTTTAAATCTCCTCTGCCGATACCGCTTGTACATATACATTTTCATCCGCGCTATGAGAGCGACCGCGTATTCGCCGGCATTACATTTTCCGACAAAGAGTTCGGAGAACACTACAAACCATATACGCAAAGGCGCGTGCCGAGTGATGCGCAAAGAAAAATTATCAATGCGTATAAGCGGGAGATAGAACATTTACAAAAAGAGTATCCGGACCTTGAAATAGGATCTTAGGAAAAACATAAAAAAATAAGACCCCATGCGTTCAGTCGTATGGGGTCTTTAAAATTTGAAATAACTCAACCCTATTTAACCGTTCCCTCTCCAGGTCTGTCAACCAATGTGTCTGCGGTCAGGTCGGGTAAGTTGAGAATTATTTTTTCCTTAGTAAAACTGTCCGTGCCGGAGAAACTGCCGCCCTTAGCTATCACGGGTATCTGGCCGGCAACCGACGGTCTAACGCTTACCTGGAAACTGGCTTCGTATTTGGGAGTAAGCACACCAGTTCCCTGGGGCAAGACACTGATGCTCCACTTTACCTCCGAATTGTTAGGATTAAAGACCGGCTCTGATTGGCCGAGACCGACGCTTACTATATTTTTCCACATTATGCCTGGCGGCAATAGAGCTCTTACTTCAACACCGTTCATATCATTTCCGGGATTGGCTATCTGCCAATGGATGGTAAACACCGTCTCCTCTCCTGTTTTAGGCGGCAATGGGCCGAAAGAACCGAAAGCCGGGTCGTTATAGAAAGCCGTTTGCGAGAATGCCGGTTGAGTGCTTATGCGGGTTACCAAATCGGCGGTCGCGGCTATCTCGCCGCCTTCAATACCGGATGGAATATTCGGAGTTCTCAAATTAGAAGCCGCCTTAACAAAGAAATTTCTTCCGCTGACTCCGCCGGAAGGAAAGCCGTCCCTGATCTTAACCAGAAATTTCACTTCTCCCGATTTGTTAGGAAGCAAAGCGGAAAAGTCGGGCACAACCCCGGCGTTCCAGAGTATGACATTTCTTGAACTGTCATAAAATCCTCCGGCAGTGTCAAGCGTGCTAATATCGTACATTTCCCCTTCAAGTTTAA
This sequence comes from Patescibacteria group bacterium, assembly GCA_038064315.1. GTDB lineage: Bacteria > Patescibacteriota > Minisyncoccia > 2-02-FULL-40-12 > GWA2-44-9 > 2-01-FULL-43-22. The sequence goes on from JBBTTJ010000058.1 coordinate 2,991, forward strand.
CTTCCAGGTTCAGACCTATTAAATTTGAAGTGGAGTTATTCCTGTACCGGACCGTATATTGCAGACTATCTCCGGGATTAGCCGAATAATTTCGAGAACCGTTTACCAAAATTTCCAGCCCCAAAATAGGATTGGATATGAACGAAGAGGTGGCGGCTTTTTGATAATCAATGAATTTTCCGTTTATGCCTCGTTTCAACAAGACGGATATTGTTTTGACTTCTGATTCTTTGCCCGTCAGAGTTCCTTTTATACTTATCCTGCCTCCCTCGCCTCGCTTTAACAAAGGTATGGACCAGATATTCGTTCCTGATGAAGCCGGGGTTCGTTCCTGAACCACAAATCCGTCCGGGTAAGTAAATTCAAATTTGATGTCGGATATGTTGTCGCCGGATTCGTTTCTGTAATCAAGCAGGTAATTTACCGTCTGGCCTGATACTACGGACGGAGGCGCCACAAGGGTAAGAGAGACCGGCACGCTGACAAGCGTCGTAGAGATCGTGTCGCTTTTCTGAAAAGACGAACGCAAATTTCCAGCTTTGAACTCAAGTTCTATTTTGACATTCTTTATATTCCCCCTGTCGCCTACAAGAAACGCCCGAAATTCTTTTTCTCCCGACTCTCCATTATTAAGATTGTCTATGATAAATGTCTGGTCCAAATCCTTAAGTATCTCTCCGTCTTTTATCACAACCGATTCATCAGGATAAATAAACTTAAATCTTAAGTTATGCAGGTCAAGTTTTGTCTGATTTGCGTATTTGACCTTATACACTACCTCGTCGCCAACAGCCGCCTGACTCGGACCCTCCAGCTTTAAAATAACCTGATCATAGCTGAATGACGGCTTGCCGAAAAGAAATATGACCACCGCCGCTATGAACAGCGCCAGGGCCAAAAGAATCATCCATTTTAATAAATTTTGCGCCATAATGTCTATTTTACCACACCAAGAAGATCAAGCGAATAGAACTTACCGCCGGAAATATATTCAAACATACCGTCCAAAACCGACTTTCTGTAATTTTCCCCGCTGAACCTGTCCGCTATTCCGCTGATTAAGCTGAAATCATCGTTGCTTATCAATGCCCCGCCGTGTCCGGATAAAAAACATCTCTTGCACACAATGCCGCCTAACACGTAGTTAAAAGCCCCGAAGTTGACCTCGTTCAACTTGCCCCCGCACGATTTGCAAGAGTCGGTCTCTGGAAAGTAGCCAAGAATATCAAGCAACCTGGCCTGGCCTTGCCGCAACATATTCATAGGGTTACCTCTGTCTTTATCCAGTTCATAGAGAAAAGAGGACAAAAAGGACCAAAGCTCCTCGTCCTTATCATTCTCAAAAACCATTTTATCCACCGCTTCGGCAAAAAAATAAGCTACCCCAGTTTTGACAAGAGAACTCTTTGTCTCTCCAAAAGAAGTTATCAGCTGCGCTCCGGTTATTATGGGTACTCCACGTCCGCTGATAAGCTCAAATTCCGCCAAATTAAAAATATCCAAGTGCATCGCCTGAACAGAACTCGGTTTGAGTATGCTTTTCGCGATCGTCTTCAATTTGCCGAACTCCTCGGTATAGCAAGTCACCCACTGGTCATACTCATTGGTATTCTGTTTTTTAATAATTATCGCCCTGGTTTGCATTGATAATTCCTATTATTTAAAGATATCTATGTTTTGGCGCCGGACCAATTTAACAATTCTGACAAAACAACCGGCAATTCCGTAACGCCGTCATCGACGGTAAAGTGGCCCTTCCCTTTTTCTATCGCGATATCGGCATCTAATTCCCCGGAAAGCAGCTCCGCCTGATTCAAGGGCACATACGGGTCATCGTCCGAAAAAACGGCGAAAAACTTTTTTGAATGCCTTTTCACTTTTTTGAAATCTATCGGTTTCTCTTGCCACGATCTCACTATCCTTATTGACTCTTCTCCTTCCTCTTCAATGGTTTTCCTGTCCAATTTCATCCATGGAGCTACTAAGGCAACTCCGCCGATTTTTATATTTTCACTAAGAGTTTCCAAATATCTCCAAATTGCATTGCATCCAATGCTGTGGCCCACGAAATACGTATCGCCGTCGGGATTATCCGCGACTTCAGCTAATTTAGAGACCCAGGATCTTATTTCCGGTTTGTAGGTATCGGGCATTTGTGGAACACAAACTTTGAAGCCGTTATTTTCCAATTCTCTCTTAAGCCAGGGCATCCAATGCTCACCCGGATGACCTCCCCATCCATGAATTATGAATACTCGTTTATTCATTTTCTTACACCAATCCAAATTTTACGCTGTGGGGCAAACTCAAATTCTTTCTCAATATCATAGGCCTTGCCGTCATGCGGCCCGTTGCGGAATTCTAAAAATAAAGCTTCCTTCTTTATTTCATCGGACCATTCGCGAATTGCTTCCGATGCTTCCTTATCATCGCTGTGCCATTGTCCGAATACTTTGTCGTCTAATCGATACCTTGCTTCTTTTCTCATGTCTTGTATCTGTCTGATCGCTTCTCGGACATAGCCCTCATGGATAAGCGGCTGGGTCAATTCAATATCTAACTTATCTTCCCCGGCTACTACATTTTTTACGTTAACTTCTTCTTTAATTAAGTTTTCTAAGTCGGGTTCCAACAAAATGCCCGCAATCACCGTTGAAGACAGTTGTTGTAACGGTTGTCTGACTTTAATTTGCTTTTCTTTTCTTAACGCCAAACCTGCCCTAACAACTTCTCTGACTTTATCCATTTTTTCTTCCAGGTCTTTGTCTATTAACTTTTCATTAACCGCCGGCCAGTCGTAAAGATGTACGCTTTCTTTATTCGGTAATTCCCGATTACCTTGCAAGCGGCGGTATATATCTTCGGCGACAAAGGGTGTGAATGGGGCAATGATTTTAGAAAGTTCAAGAAGCGCGAATCTTAATAATGCAAGGGCTTCCTTTCTTTTGCGTGATCGTCTTAGCCACCAGTTGGATAGATTGTCCATGACAAATTTCTCTATCGCCCGAGCCGCAGGCATCGGATCATAATTATCCAAACCGGCTGTTACTTCGCTGATAAGTCCGTTCAACTTGGATAGCATCCATTTATCAAGCAAGTTATCTGATGTTTCAGATCTTAAATTAGATCCGACTTCATACAATTCGTAAAATCTGACGCAATTATCAAGCGTGGTTATAAAACCTTTGGACTTATCCTCTATCTCTTTGGGGATTACGCTCTTGCTTTCACCCATCGGCATTGACGACAAGAAGTACCAGCGCAGAACATCAGCGCCGTATTGGTCCATTAATTCCATAACAGGCGTGAAATTTTTGAGGGACTTGGACATTTTGCGGCCTTTTTCGTCCAGCGTATGGCCAAGAACCATTACATTCTTATACGGCGCGCCTTTATCAAGCAGAGTTGATATCGCCAATAATGTATAGAACCACCCGCGCGTCTGATCTATGCCTTCAACTATAAAATCAGCGGGGAATTGCTCCTTAAATTGTTCTTCATTCTCCATCGGCCAGTGCCATTGAGCGTACGGCATCGCGCCGGAATCAAACCAAACATCTATCAAGTCGGGGAGTTTTTTCATCTTGCCGCCGCATTTGGAACATTTCAGTTCAATACGATCAATGTAAGGCCGGTGAAGATCCAGTTCTCCGTCGTCGTCATAAGGCCAGTTCTTCAGATTAATTTTCCTCAATTCGCCTTGCGAAATGAATTTATTCTCCCTTGCCGCAATTGTTTCTTCCGGACTCAAGCCAAGAGTAAACGTTTCCAATAACCATAGAGGATCGCCATGGCTTACGATAAGTATCTTCTTACCGTCGTATTTTCGGTCTAACCCGCTCAAGAAGGCCGACATTCTCCGACGAGTGTCCTTCCAGCTTTCTCCGTCAGCCGTTTTTGTTTCCCACTCCTGACTTGGCATATGACTGATAACGCAAAAGTTATGAGTTCTGCCTTCGCACAAAGAACCGTGCTGAAACTCGCCAAGCAATGGCTCTATTTGAAATTCTAAACCCAGCTCGTTGGCAACTATCTCGGCTGTTTCTCTAGTTCTTATGAACGGAGAAGCGATTATCATATCCACGCCGGATCTTTTTAATTTTTGCGCCGCTTTTTTTATCTGTTTTTTTCCATCTTCGGTTAAATGATATTTGTCGCTCTCAACCTTGGAACTGATTATCTCGTTTCCGCCATTTCCGTTCTTTTCACTATGGCCGTGGCGCAAAATATAAAACTCGTTCCCGGGTTTGTAACGGTATTCCTCAAGATCGTTAATTGAACCTGCGGTAAAAAAATCACCGCAGTCGCCGCATTTCCAAACAGGCAGAGGCGTTCCCCAATATCTCTCGCGGGAAAAAGCCCAGTCCTTTCCCTCCTTCAACCACTGGCCGAAGCGACCTTCTTTTATATGTCCGGGTATCCAATTTATTTTTTGATTGTTCTCCAGGAGCCGTTTATTTAAAGCGGACATCTTTATGAACCATGATTCTTTGGCGTAATAAAGCAAAGGCGTGCCGCATCTCCAGCAAAAAGGATAATCGTGTTCGTAATCAAGAGCGTTAAATATCAGATATTTTGTATTAAGTATTTCAATTATCTTATCTTCCGTTGCTTTTGACTTAACATACATTCCGTCCAGTTCCGCCCCCACATTGATAAATTTTCCCTGCTCGTCAACGGTGTGAAATTTAGGAAGTCCGGCTTTTACGCCGAGATTATAATCATCCTCGCCGTACATAACTGCCGTATGAACTACGCCTGTTCCCTCCTGGGTTGAAACAAAATCGGCATCATAAACTTTATATGATTTGTCGGATTTAAGTTCTTTAACGTCAAACAGCGGTTCGTATTCAAGACCGACAAGATCGGAACCCTTAAATTCAGAATTATGAATTTTAAATTTTGAATTTTGACCGAAAACTTTTTCGATTAGATCCTTTGCCAAAATATAATTCTCGCCGTTTTGTTCTACGATTGCGTAGTCAATATCTTTTCCAACAGCCAAAGCCACATTTCCCGGAAGGGTCCACGGCGTCGTCGTCCAAGCCAAAATATAGGTTTTGGTATTTGAGTTTTGGTATTTGAGTTTGTTTAGAAATTCGGATTTGCTCGGAGAAGGTTCACGGCGCTTTAGCCCGGGAATCTCTGTAGAAATTAAAAATTTAACAATGACGGATCTGTCCGTAATTGTTTTGTATCCCTGCGCCACTTCATGCGACGATAATGGCGTTCCGCATCGGGTGCAAAAAGGCACAACCCGGTGAGCAAGGTATAGAAGTTCTTTGTCCCAAATCTTTTTAATTATTGCCCAAAGCGATTCTATGTATTTATTTTCGTAAGTAATGTAAGGGTTGCCGGTATCAAGCCAAAAACCTGTCCGTCTTGTCATTTCTTCCCATTCGGCTTTATATTTCCAGGCGCTTTCTTTGGCCTTTTTATTGAATTCAGCTATGCCGTATTTTTCTATGTCTTTTTTATTTTTGAATCCAAGTTCTTTTTCAATTTCAATTTCAACCGGCAGACCGTGAGTATCCCAGCCGGCCCGTCTGGAGACAAAAAAACCGCGCATCGTCTTGTAGCGTCCGTATACATCTTTATACACGCGAGTTAGAAAATGTCCGATATGGGGCAGGCCGTTAGCCGTGGGCGGGCCTTCCCAAAAAATAAAACGCTTGGCCCCTTTACGGTTTTCCAGCGACTTATCAAATATCTCATTTTCTTTCCAGAAAGAGAGTACTTTTTTTTCTATCTTATTTAAGTCAAACATGCCAGGTAGTAAAACAATTCTACGGCAAAACATGCAAAATTAAAAGGGTCTTACCTTGTCAAATAATAATATTAGGGTCATAATAGGCAAAAATCCGTCAAATGAGAAAAGCCATATTTTTTCTAACAATAATATTTTTAACCAACATTGCCGGTATGTACTTCGGTTTCTACGACTATTGGTGGTTTGACGTAATTCTCCATTTCCTGGGCGGATTTTTCATGGCCATGCTAATGGTCCGCTATTTGGCTGACATCAAAACCCAATCAAAGCTGAAAAATTACCTGATTATAGTAGGCGCCGTGATCTTAATAGGGGTTATATGGGAATTCGCCGAGTACCTGGCCAATCAAACGCTGACTGAACCGCTATACAATAACTTCGGCATCAGAACATATTTCATCGGTGATTTGAACGACACTCTAAACGACCTTCTCATGGACATTTTGGGAGCGCTCTCCTGGCTCGCAATTTTTAGAAAAAAATAATGGAAACGCATTAAAAACAGAATAGGAATTCTTTCAGTTTCATCATAACTCATATTTCGTCAAATCTTTTTTAGAACACTGATGCCGAGTAATCCAAGGCCGCGTTCCAGAATAGAGGCAACTGTTTCCACCAGCATAAGCCGCGCATTGCGACGCTCGATATTTTCGTCACTAAGGATGCGAATTGACTCATAAAAGCTGTTCGTGTCATTTGCCAGTTCATAAAGATACAAAGCTAAACCGTTAAGCGTATGCAGTTCTGCGCATTTTTCAATCGCCTCCGGAAATTCTAAAATCTGCTTCATAATTTTTTGTTCTTTGGGATCTTCAAGAAGCGCCGCGTTTGCCTTCTCCGAGGCGCGATTTTCTGATTTCGTTAGAATACTCATCAGGCGGGCGTAAGTATATTGCAGATAAGGCCCGCTGTTGCCGGTAAAATTTAGCATCGCCTCCCAGTCAAAAGTAATATCAGAGTAAGGATGCTGTTTAAGGTCATTATATTTAAGAGCGCCAATTCCAACTGTCTGGGCAATAGCGCTTATCTCTTCCTCCGATAACGCCGAATTTTTTTGGGTTACGACCTTACGGGCCAAAGCGGTAATTTTATCAATCACTTCTTGAAGCGGGATGACCTTCCCCTCTCGAGTTGCTAGTTTCTTCCCGTCTTCTCCCAGCACCATGCCAAATTTAACATGTTGCAATTCAACTTCCGTCCAACCAAGTTTTTTTGCTATCGCAAATAACTGCTCAAAATGAAGCGCCTGCTGATTAGCAACAACATAAAGAATTTTTTCCGGATTATACGAATCTAAACGGTCCTTCAAACTGGCAATGTCCCGGGTTATATATAAACTTGCGCCGTCTGATTTGCGAAGAAGCGCCGGAGGAAGGCCGTTTATTTCAATAATATCGGCGCCTTCGCTTTTCTTTAAAATTTCCGCATCTTCAGCCAATTTAAAAACATCTTTAATCTTTGATTCGTAATCGCTTTCTCCTTTGGTAATATCAAAATTAATGCCAAGCCGCTTAAACGAAGCGTCAAACTCATCAATGGAGTACGACCGGAACATTTTCCAAAGCGCTTTATTTTCTGCGTCGCCTTTTTCCAATTTCTGAAATTCCTCACGGCCCCGTTCCTCAAGAGAAGGCTCTGTTTTAAGTTCTTCGTGAAATCTTACATAAAGATCAAGCATGGTCTTAATGGGATTATCTTTAAGATCGCGTTCATTGCCCCACATTTTGTATGCCGCGATAAGTTTGCCAAACTGTGTTCCCCAGTCCCCTATATAATTCCAGCGAATGACTTTATAACCAAGAAATTTGTGTACGTTTGCGAGGCAATCTCCGATTATTGTCCCTCGGAAATGCCCAACGTGCATCGGCTTTGCGATATTTGGAGATGAATATTCAACGATTACAGCTTTTGCCCTTCGAAGCTTCAGCGTAGTAGGGTC
>JBBTTJ010000059.1:0-1435 GCA_038064315.1 Patescibacteria group bacterium
TCCGCGCGGAATAGGCAAAAGTTCTTTGGAAAAAATATTAAGAGAGGATCCGAATAATATTCTTAACGGCTTAAGAAAGATGGCGGCGGACGGCGGTATCCGGACGAAACAAACGGTCGCCCTGAAAATTTTCAAAAACCTGCTGGAAGAAATGATCGAAGAATCTGAAGACAACAAATTGACCAATTTTATAAAATACATAATCAAATCCGTGAAATACGAGGACTATTTGAAGAAAATCGTTTCAACGACAGCGGATAACGCCGAAGAAAGAATGGAAAACCTTAAGGAACTGCTTACGGTGGCCAGAAAATATGATAATGCCGAATCATGCTCCGAAGGAGCGTCTAAATTCCTAGGAGAGATCGCTCTTTTGCAGGACATGGATAAGATAAAAAATACCGACAACAAGATAACTCTGATGACAACGCACGCTTCAAAAGGCCTTGAATTCCCGGTTGTATTCGTTATCGGGCTTGAGGAAGGGCTGTTTCCTCATTCACGGACATTGATAAACCCGGACGAAGTGGAAGAAGAAAGACGGCTTTGCTATGTGGCTATCACGCGAGCCAAAGAAAAACTGATCTTAACTTTTACAAAGTACAGGAATATTTTTGGCTCAACCCAGTCAAACCTTCCTTCAAGATTTTTGGGGGAGATACCGGCTCACCTTGCTTTATTTGAAAAAAGCGGTTTTAGTTTAGAAGACGACTACGAAGAAAAAATATTCTACTAACCGTATTTTCGTGTTTAAAGCCAAGAAATCACTGGGTCAAAATTTTCTTATAAATCCGGGAATACTGGATAAGATAATCGCGGCCGCCGAATTGGATAAAAACGACACCGTCATTGAAATAGGCCCTGGCACGGGCGTTCTTACTAAAAAATTAGCCGAACAAGCCGGACGGATTATAGCCGTTGAAAAAGACCGCCGGCTTATTGAAGGACTCAAGGAGAAGTTTAAAAACGCTAGTGTTGAAATAATTGAAGGAGATATTTTAAAATTAGATGTTGGAGAATTGATTGAAAATTCTCCTTACAAAGCAGTAGGCAATATCCCGTACTACATAACCTCTCATCTTATTAAAACTATCTTTGAAAAATGGCCGGCGCCTGAAATAATTATTTTGACGGTTCAAAAAGAAGTGGCGCAAAGAATTACGGCAAAACCGCCGCGCATGAACCTCCTTGCTCTCTCCGTACAATTCTATGCCGAACCAAAAATTGTAAGTTTCGTGTCGCGGGGAAGTTTCAGACCGATGCCTAAAGTTGATTCGGCAATCATCAAACTCGCGCCTCTCCGTCAATCAAGAGTCGGGGATCATGAATCAAAAGATAAATTTTTTAAACTTATTAAAACCGCTTTTGCCGGAAAAAGGAAACAGCTCAAAAACACCATAGGACTTGAAATTCTGAACAAAGCGGGCATTAAACC
>JBBTTJ010000060.1:0-4424 GCA_038064315.1 Patescibacteria group bacterium
GAAACCGAAAATTGCTGTTTCGGAGAAACATCCATATAATTAATATTCTTAGGTTCAGCGATACCCGGCTCGCCCTGAATTCTAACGGTTATTTTTTTGCCAACCAAATTTCCGTTCTTATCCATTGGCACATCAGCTGAAGCGATATTGTGTTTCTCTTCCTCTATGGCGTCCATATATACCGTCTCGCCGGTAACTTTTCCATTGACAACCTTTCTGTACGGAGTAAGTATGAAGCCAAGATCGGATATCTTTGAATATAAAGCAAGCTGTCCGACAAGCCCTATGTTCGGACCTTCGGGAGTAGCTATGGGACAAATTCTTCCATAATGGGACGGATGAACATCGCGAACTTCAAAACTCGCTCTTTCTCTTGTAAGACCGCCGGGGCCCAGCGCGGATAATCTTCTTTTATGCTCAAGCTCCGAAAGCGGATTATCCTGATCCATGAATTGAGACATCTGCCCGGATGAAAAAAATTCCTTCAATGCCGCCACAAAAGGTCTCGCGTTTATAAGCTGGGAAGGTAAGACGGTGGAAATCTCCAAAGTGCTCATTCTGTCTTTTATATTCCTTTCCATCCTGGTAAAGGCAATCCTCAACCGGTCCTGGAGTAATTCCCCAAGTGTTTTGACTCTCCTGTTGCCAAGATGATCTATATTATCAGCTTCAGAAGAAGGATCGTTATTCAGACGAATGATCTCTTTAAGCAAATAGACTATGTCTTCAACTCTCAATACACGGTTCTCTGACATATCCACATCCAGATTCTCGCCAAATCTTTTATTCATCCTGAAACGGCCGACCTTGGACAGGTCGTATCTGGAAGGATTAAAAAAAAGATTGTGCACCATCTGCCTGGCGTTATCAGGAGTAGCCGGATCTCCCGGTCTAATCCGTTTGTAAAGCTCAATGAGACCCTCTTCTTCGTTGGAGGAAGAATCTTGCAGAATCGTCGCCAATATGTATTTTATGTTCGGATCCGTATCAACATCTTCAAATAGTTTTTTGATCTCCTCATCATTCTTAATTCCAAACGCGCGCAAGATCGCGGTAGCGGCTACCTTTCTTTTTCTGTCTATGCGCACGGAAATAACGCCGTTATATTCAGTTTCAAACTCAAGCCAGGCGCCTCTGGACGGAATAAGCTTGGCGCCGAAAAATCTTTTATATCGGCTTGATCTGGACAAAGAAAAGAACGCACCCGGACTTCTGATAAGCTGTGATATGACCACCCTCTCTATACCGTTTATAATAAAAGTTCCCCTTTGAGTCATCAGGGGTAGATCAGCCAAAAAAAGCTCCTGGTCTCTTTCCTGGCCGGTATTTTTATTTATAAGGCGAACCTTGACTTTAAGCGGCGCCTCATAAGTTGTGTTTTTTTCTATTGATGTTCTCTCGTCGTATTTTGGTTCGTCCAGTTTATAATCTAAAAACCTAAGTTCAAGCTCTTTATTAGTCCAATCTTCTATTGGAGAAACTTCTTTAAGCAACTCCTTGAGTCCGTAGTTTAAAAACCAATTATAAGAATCGAGCTGTACCTGAACAAGATTGGGCGCATCCGATTCTAAATAATTGTCTCCGTATTTTGAAAATATTTTACGCATGACAGATTTTTTCAACGAAGCAACCTTGCGCCGTTGAGTTATTGGAAAATCTTTACCTTCTCCTTTTTGCCGGTGAAGATAAGATGAAAGAGCCATCTTTGTTACCAACCATTCCCGGTTAAACCGGGAACTCCCGGATAAAGAGCGACAAAACAAACCGCCACTTTATAGCGTTACTAATATTTTTATTTAATTTTAATTAAAGAAATGCGGCAATTGGCTGCTCAATTTAGCAATTAAACAATTAAGCAATCTGGGGGCCAGTATTTGTTAAATTGTTTAGTCGTTAAATTATGAGCGCTTCAGTTGTTGCTTTAAGGATCATGCTTGAGAGAGCCCCGACGGTCATTTCTCCGCTTATTTGGACACTTTTTAAAGACAATTTTTCTATTATATTCTTATGAAGTATTTTGTCAAGCGCCCTTATCAGCACAGTATCAAAATCTTGACCCACTGTCAAATTCGTCTTATCAATCAAACGCTTATTTTTTATAAGCTTTATTTCAACATTTTCCCGGTTTTTTACGTTAAATAAGAGGCGCATTTCATTCAATTAAACAAATAAGAAATAAAATAGAAATCAGCCGGAGTATTGTTAGATTGAGATACTAACCGTAACGTTTAATACTTTGCATTACACCCAATCCTATCATAAGAGATATGAGATGGCTACCGCCGTAACTTAAAAACGGAAAAGAAAGTCCCGTTACCGGAAGCAGTCCCACATTAACTCCCGCGCTTATGAACACATGGGAACCGATAAATATCGCGAGGCCGACGGAAAAAAGTTTGCCGAAGTTGGAAATTGTCCTTGACCCGATATAAAGAATTCTGGAAATCATGACTACGATCATTACCATGACCGCGCTTATGCCTAAAAAACCAAGTTGCTCCGTAAAAGCGGCAAAGGCAAAGTCATTGTGCGGCTCCGGCAAAAAACCTAAATTGCTTTGGGAACCGTTGCCAAGACCGTTGCCAAAAAAATATCCGGAGCCAATCGCTATTTTTGATTGAATTATATTGTAACCACTGCCTCTTGGATCATTATATGGGTTAAGAAATGCGGTTATTCGCGTCTTTTGGTAGGGCTGGAGAGCAAATAGCCAAGCCGAATATCCCGCTAGAATCCCGACGGAAATTATCAGAAACAAATGACGTTTATTTATTCCGGCCGCCATAAGCATTCCCAGCCAGATGGCCAAAAATATAATGGATGAACCAAGGTCCGGCTGAAGGAAAATTATTATAAAAGGCAAAGAAAAATATATACCGACAATAATTATATGACGAAAATCATTTATGTGAATGTGTCTTTGGGAAAAATATTTAGCCATCAATACGATCAGCATTAATTTAGCCAATTCTACCGGTTCGAATGTTAAATCCCCCAGGATTATCCAGGAATTGACTCCCCTAACCGACTGGGAATAGAAAGTCAAAAGTAGCAAGAATATTGAAGCAAAGTATAAACCAAGCACAGGTAAGGAATAATTCTTAAGATATCTGTAGTTAAAAAAAGACAATGCGATCATTACTGACAATCCGATTATTATAAAAATTATCTGCTTTTTAAAAAGCAGACTTCCGACACCGGCAATTCCCCATAAATTCAAAACTCCCAATAAAGAAATTGCCACCGTGGTGGCAAAAAGAGGAATGTCTATCTCCGAAAAATATCTTTTAATAATACTTCTGAAATCGCTCCTGCGTCCCATATCTTTTTATAAAGTTAGAATTTTCAAATACGTTAGTAAGCAACTCTATGTCTTGTCTTATTGTTTCTGGAAGCTCAACCGGCCAGCTTGCCTTGAAATGCCTTTCGGTCCTGGAAAGAAAAGTCCTTATATCAGTCCTGTTAACGGCAATTATTTCGTTATTCTCGTCAAACAATATAACTCCCACTTCAACTTTATCAAAATCAAAGTCAGAGTCATTCAATATTACCGCCTCAAGTTCGCTGAAAATACCATTTTGGTCTATCGTCGTGTAGCTCTTTCTCTGAACAGAAAAACTTATATTTCCAAACGCTTCAACTTTTTCCCATTGGATTTCCTTTATATCAATTGAAACGGCAGCCGCTCCATTAGCGGTGCGTATGCCGGGAACTATTAAGAAGCGGGTTTGTCCCGGAAGAATATAGAATGTGCCGCTATTATCCAAAATCGTCCCGTCGTTTTCTTTAATGTTTAATTCGTATCTTACCAGCGCCGCGCCGAAAACAGAATTTGGATTATTGATCCGGGCCACAAAATCGTAATCATTCGCTTTGATCTCAATTAACTTTTGAGAGATTATGTTTAACGGCAAGATCTCCGGTTCGCAGGCAACTCCGCAAACAAGAAAACCACAGTCAACTCCTTCTTCCTTACCGTTCTGAATGCCGTCAAAACAAGTCGGTTCAATAATAAAAAAATAATCAATAAATCCGTAACCGATACCGCCGATGACGAGAATAAAAATCAAACCAATAACAATCCGTTTCCCCGCTCTTTTATACATAATTAAATTCTAGCACAATAAAACAAAAAAGGGCTATATGCCCTATTTGTCTTAAAACATTATGATCAGGGTAGGGCGGCGATCTACTTTCGCTGGTTAATACCAACTATCATGGACCCTGAAGAATTTCACTTCCGTGTTCGGTATGGGAACGGGTGGAGCATCTTCGGTATAGCCACCTTACTCTGACCACAATTAAAAATACGCCTGCTCAAAAAATCTAAGTTTATACCGAAATCAAATATAATTACTCAAAATAAATTTATTAGTAGTTCTCGGCTCAACGCCTCGCGGCGCTTACACCTGAACCCTATCAAC
>JBBTTJ010000061.1:0-12095 GCA_038064315.1 Patescibacteria group bacterium
CTTCAAGAATTATCTTGGCTTTAATTCTGTCGGCGTTATCTGAAGTTATAACTTTCTCCAGCGCGGCAGGCGCTAATATATCGCACTTAAGTTCAAGGAGTTCGTCGTTGCTTACGGGTTTTGTGTCGGGCGCGTTAAGTATGCTTCCCGTGGCTTCTCTATGTTCAATGAGTTTTCGTATGTTCAGTCCGCCTTGGTTAAAAACGCCCCCATTAATATCGCTTATGGCGATTATCTTGAAAATAGGAAATTTTTCTTTTATAAACTGTGCGAGATGAGAGCCAACATTGCCAAATCCCATTATTGCAACCGTTGAAGGATTATGGCGCAGATAGGCGTCGCCAAATTTACTATCGCGTAGAATTCGCTCCAAAACAACAGTCATCCCATAACCGGTAGCTTCGTTTCGCCCCAAGAGGCCTCCGAATCCATAACCAACCGGCTTGCCGGTAACAACTCCGGCAAAATGCGTATCCTCCATGTGTCGTCTCCTTTGAGCATAGCGCTGGCGGATCCAGTTCATTGTTTTTGGATTTGTTCCGACATCCGGCGCCGGCACATCTCTGAACGGCCCAAGTATATTTCTTTCATCCATTTCATCAACAAGTTTTTCGGTAACGGCTTTTAACTCCCTAATTGAATGTTGGACTGGGTCAATGGCTACACCGCCTTTTGCTCCGCCCCACGCAAGATTCATCAGCCAGCATTTAATGCTCATCTCAATCGCGTGAGCTTTCATTATCTCTTCATTTACGGCAGGATGGAAACGAATGCCGCCTTTGTGCGGCTGATCCACATGAGGAGAACGATGCCATATCCTGACCGCCTTGAATCTCCTTAAACTGCCGTCATCCATTCCGGCTTCAAGATCACAAGTCCAGACCATTTTGAAACCTTGAAGCGTATCCAGAGTTTGTCTGTCCAGATTGATGGTTTTAGCGGCATTTTCTACCCTAACCAGGACATTATTAAGTTGACTCATCTGATACTCCTTTAATTTAAAAAGTTCTGGCCAATAATGTACAATAAATTTGAGATTAACGCAACTGCTTGGCTGGATTTTTTAATTTTAAACGAAGGTTTTAAAATTAAAAAAATATGCTAAAATAATAAACAAATGCGGGTATCGTATAATGGCAGTACGGCAGTTTTCCAAACTGTCGGCGGGGGTTCGATTCCCCCTACCCGCTCAAATTGCTTTGCAATTTGAGCGAGGTCCGCCCCAAAGGGGCGACCAGCTCCAGTATCACTATGCATATGTTTACAACGGAATTTTTGAGCGAGGCTCACTCACTCTGTGAGCGGCCCGCTCCGAAGTTAAAAGAAGTCCATCATGAGTTGAAAATTTGGCGAATGACATCATCAACATCAATTTCATCAATGATGATGTCATCAACCGGCAAATTGGATGACAGCAGGGCGATGGCCGTATTTTTGGCCTCGTTTCTCTTTGTTTTGATTGTACAAATATACGGATTAAATTCGTCGATTTCGCCAAATCTTTCAACTTCTTCTTGCTGAACTCCATTACCGTTAAAAACTACCTTGAGTAATTTATGTGTGGCATACTTTTTGATCAAGTCATCCAATTTGCCGTCATAAATTATTTTTCCAAGATTAATAATTATTACTCTTTCGCAAAGCTCTTTAATATCCTCCATGTAATGCGAGGTCAAAATAATTGTCGTCTTTTTCTCTCGATTATATTTTTTAATGAAGTCTCGGATATTCTTCTGTGCAACAACGTCCAATCCTATCGTCGGTTCGTCAAGAAAAAGAACTTTTGGTTTGTGGAGCAGTGCCGCGACCAACTCACATTTCATTCTCTGGCCAAGTGAAAGTTTCCTTACCTGAATATCTAGAATGTCTTTGATACCAAAAAGTTCTACCAGCTCATTTAAATTTTCCTCAAATTCTTTATCCGAAATCTCGTAAATTTCTTTATTGACGATAAATGTCTCTATCGCAGGCAGGTCTTGTATTAGCTGATTTTTATGCCCCATAACTAATGCAAATTGCTTCTGGTACTTTTTCTCTCTTTCCGTTGGAATGTGCCCTAAAACTTTCACTTGGCCGCCAGTGGGATGTAAAATTCCCGATAACATTTTAAGCGTTGTCGTTTTTCCGGCTCCATTGGGACCGAGAAAACCAATCAGTTCACCGGATTCAATCGAAAAGCTAATATTCTTTACCGCTTCGGCAAATAACTTTTCTCTATAAAAAAGAGATTTTAATGAGCCCAGCAAGCCCTGTTGTTTTCGGTAATACTCGTATGTCCGAGATAAGTTTTTTACTTCTATATCAGCCATAATTTTAAATTCCGACGCCCTCATATCTTTTGAGGCCGCGGTTCCAAACTACTTTTATGATTCCGTAAAGGATTGCAATCCAAACAATCTGAATCAACAAACCCTTCAAGCCAACTGATAGGTCGAGTTTCTTGAGATAAAGCTGTGCGGGCACAAAGAATGAATAAGAAAAAGGCAGAGCAAAACTTATTTGTACGAACATCAAAGGCAAAATATTTATAGGAAAATATCCGCCGGAGAAAAACTTTTTTATCCTATCAATTGTCGCATATATACCATCAACCTCATCCGTCCAAAACGCAATAAGCCCGATTAAATAAGATAGGAGCAATTCGGTAATAAACGCCAAAATAACCATAGCGATAATTACCAAAAAGTATGCGATATCAAAACTCCATATAAAAGTATCTATGAAAAATACAATTACAAGCGCAGACGACAATACCGACATCATTGTCGCAAGAGAAATGCGCCCGATTTCTTGTGAGAGAATGTAGTTGAAATAACTCATCGGCTTTACTAGAAACATGGACAATCTGCCGTCTTTAATGTCGCGTGCGACCACGCTTGAGAGGAAGTTTCTGATTATCGCATTGAAAAAATTTCCAATGAGTATATAGGTGATCATTTCTTGCAATGTAAGCCCCCCGATCACTTTTTGGCCATCATAAATTGCGGACCACATCAAAATCAGCACTAATGTCTCGCCGATCTCTCCTATTCTGTAAGCCAAAACAGTAAGACGTTACGTTAGTGCCCTTTGCCAAAATGCTTTTACTATTGTTATAAATTTTTTCATGCGATGAATCAAATATATAAGTTTTTATTGATTTAATAAATCTCCAGTATCACTCTACATGTGTTTAAAAGTTAAAACAGCCCGACTTTAGCGGGGCTGTTTTAACTTTTAAACACTAATATTCGTATAAAAACATTAATTGATGGCTTCTTTGAGCAATTTGCCCGCTGTAAACTTTGGCTTCTTTGAAGCCGCGATGTGAATCTTTTCACCGGTTCTCGGATTGATACCTTCCCGAGCTTTTCTGTCCGCAACTTTAAATATGCCAAAACCAGTGATGTTGACCTTATCTCCTTTTCTAAGAGCATTGGTCACTATTTCCACAAAGGCGTCTAACCATTCTATACCCTGCTTTTTGGTAACATCCATTTTTTCGCCTAACATCTGTCCTAGTTCACTCTTTTTTACTACATTCATTGTATTTTATAAACTTAATTATTATTTAACTAAATCCCACTCGACCAATGGAACATATATCAATATATTGTATTCTCTAGGTTTTATGCGAAAAATGCAAGTCCCCTGTGGATTATTTAAAATATGGCAACTGATTGGAAATAAAAAAATGATCCTGACTAATGCCCTGCGGATCATTTTTAATTGGTCTAAGAGACAAGAAACGACTTAATTCTCGCCCAGATCATCCTCTACAAGAGGATGTCGCCTTTCTTTTTCGGGCAAAGAAACAAAATCATATTCATTTTTCTTAAATACGGTCATTATGCTGATTTTTGTGCTCCCGCAACTCCCGCAAGTCGTTAAAGGAATAGTGCTTCTCTCTCCGCAAAATGTCTCCAGACAGGTATAAATATATTCAATTTTCGGTAAAGCTTTAAGCATGTTTTCTCCTATTCAAACTTATCCCCCGCTTTCAGCGTATTCATATCTTGCATATCTTTACCTTCCCATACCTGCCATCTGTCGGTCATGCAAAGTTTTTTTAAAGAGCCGCGAATATTCTGAAGCAATTTTAATCGTTCTTTCGCAGAAATATATTCCGTGCTCTTACGAGAATAAGCGTCTAAATCAAAAATGGATTTTTCGCCGCTAAGCACTTGCCGTTTGGTGCAAAAAAGAGCGGTTGTCTCCAATTTTAGAACACATACTTTTGAATGCAAAAGTATTATCTCGCTCCGTATCTGCAATTTATAAGCAATAAGATCACGCCTGACTTTCAACCACTTGTTTACTCCACGGACAAGCAATGATTGTCGCACAATACTTGCTTGTCCTTCTGTAAAACCATAGTATTTACAATCATTCACCACAAGCTCGGGGTGATTTTGCCTGTAATTCCAGATATTTCCCTGATTTGCTCCAAAAATATTATTTTGAAATCTCTTTGCAGTATCTGTTCTTGGCATACGCCCTCCTGGTTGAATCCCCGTAGAGAGTAAATAATAAATAAAGTTTTGTAAAGGAGAAATTACCTGGCATATTCAATAGCGCGGGTCTCCCGTATGACATTTACCTTTATTTCCCCCGGGTATTTCATTTCATCCTCTATTTTTTTGGCTATATCCTTGGCTAATTTAATCGCGCGCAAATCGTCTATCTGTGTTGGAGTAACGAATATTCTTAATTCTCTTCCTGCCTGGATAGCGTAAGATTTATCCACGCCCTCAAAAGAACCGGCTATTCTTTCAAGGTCTTCCAGGCGTTTCAGATATATTTCCGCCGTATCTCGCCTTGCTCCCGGCCTTGCGCCGGAAATAGCATCCGCGGCCTGCACCACTCTTGATTCCAAGGTTGAATACGGGTACTCCTCGTGATGAGGTTCCATTCCGGCTATAACCCTAGGGTCAGCACCGAACTTCTGAAGCAGTTTTCTGCCTATATCCACATGAGTGCCCTGCACTTCGTGGTCAACAGCTTTACCGATGTCATGGAACAGAGCCGCTTTCTTTACAATTGATACATCCAGACCTAATTCAGTAGCAAGCATTCCGGCTATGTGGGCCATCTCTATGGAGTGAAGGAGAACATTTTGGCCAAAACTGGTCCTGAATACCAGGCGGCCCAGCAAATATGTCAGCTTAGGATCAACAGGACCGACTCCTGTTTCAAACAAAGCCGCTTCTCCAGCTTCTTTTATTTTTTCATTGATCTCGCCTTTAGATTTTTCAACCATTTCTTCTATTTTTGAAGGATGTATTCTTCCATCGGCTATAAGTTTATCAATTGCTAATTTTGCCACCTGTCTGCGGACCGGATCATGTCCTGAAACAACGAGAGCTTCCGGGGTGTCGTCTATGATGACATCAACGCCCGTCAGCCGTTCTATGGTCTTAATATTTCTTCCTTCTTTCCCGATTATCTTCCCCTTTACCTCATCGGACGGTAAACTGACAACCGTCGTGGTTAAATCGGCTATGTTAGAAGCGGCGTACCGCTGTATTGCTGTAGTTAATATGTCGCGGGCTTTTTTGTCTAGTTCTTCTCTGTTTCCCTGCTCAAGCCGTTTGAGCTGTTTGTACAGATCTTCTTTATATTCCTCTTCAACTTTGGACAGCATTTCATTTTTGGCCTGAACTCTGTCCATACCGGATATTTTTTCTAATTCCACTATCTGTTTTGCTTGGATTCGTTCAAGTTCCGTTTTTTCGTCATTAATCTCGGCGGTTTTGGCCTTTAAGGATTGTTTTTCATCAACAAGCTCTTTCGCTCTTAATTCAAGTTCACTTTCCTTTTTGGTCAGAAGGTTTTCTATCCTGGAAAGCTGAACATTCCGTTCCTTTTCTTCTCTTTTGGCGTCCTCAAGAATGGCAATGGCTTTATCCTTAGCCTCAAGGAGAATATCCTGGGACTTTGATTTTGACTCGTTGAGAATATCTTCGGCTTTTGATTCCGCCGAGCTTATCTTTTTACTTGAAATTAACTGTCGTATGAGATAACCGATTATTATCCCGGGCAATAACGCTGAAACAGCCGCGAGTAGCGGGCTTAATTGTGAAAACATTTTTTTGGTGAGCTAGTATCATAGAGCGTTAAACTCTTAGGACTCCGCGCGTGAACAGCAGAAAAATTATTACGCGGGAAGTCTTTAATTACTAAACTGCAATTAAAATTCCACCTTAATTCTATCAGAATAAAAAATAAATGCAATATTTGGAAATCTCATTTCAATATTATATAATTATTTTAAAATACTATGAAGCCGATTGTACTTGTAATTTTAGACGGGTGGGGATATTTGTCCCAAAAACACGGTAATGCCATTTTATACGCAAAGACGCCTTTTATGGATTTCGTTCGGCATAATTTCCCTTTTTTACTTTTGCAGGCATCCGGAAAGGCGGTAGGGCTTACATGGGGCGAAGCCGGCAATAGTGAGGTCGGCCACTTGACTCTAGGCGCCGGCAGAACCATCTTCCAATATTTAAGCCAAATAAACAAAGCCATAGACGACGGCAGTTTTTATGAAAATGAAGTATTGCTTAAGGCGATAAACCACGCCAAACAAAATTCTTCAGCTTTGCATATTACCGGCCTTCTTACATCCGGCTCGGTGCACGCTCACATAAGCCATTTATTCGCGCTGATAGATTTGGCCGCTAAGAATGATCTTACCAATGTCAGAATTCATATTTTTACCGACGGCAAGGACTCCGGTCTAAAAGAAGCGCCTGTTTTGATAAAAAAACTTCAGGATCATATCGCTAAAACCGGTATCGGAATCATAACAACCATTATCGGCAGGGATTATGCGATGGACAGGAGCAAAAACTGGGATTATACAAGAAAAAGCAACGAACTTCTTACTAGAGGAGTTGGAGAATACGCTGATAATATTTTAAAAAAAATAGAAGCCTACTATCAAACGGGTTATACGGACTCTCAACTGCCCCCGACTATTACCGATAAAGACGGCTCTGTAAAAGACGGAGATGCGCTGGTGTTCTTTAACTTTAGAGAGGATTCAATGCGTCAAATTACAAGAAGTTTTATAGAAGATGATTTCGATATTTTTCCAACGGAACGATTCAGCAACATTTTTGTCGCGTCTATGACGCAATATC
The DNA here is from genome assembly GCA_038064315.1 of Patescibacteria group bacterium. Lineage (GTDB taxonomy): Bacteria > Patescibacteriota > Minisyncoccia > 2-02-FULL-40-12 > GWA2-44-9 > 2-01-FULL-43-22. The sequence goes on from JBBTTJ010000061.1 coordinate 7,128, forward strand.
TGGAAGACCCGCGGCTCAATGCGGCTTTTTCCATTCCTGAAATAAAAAACGGCCTCGCGGAGACATTGAGCTTGAACGGAAAGACACAGTTTCATATCGCTGAATCGGAAAAATACGCCCATACCACATATTTTTTTAATTGCCTCAACAATACTCCGTATTCAGGCGAGACCGATATTTTTATAGAATCACTGAAAGATAATGCCATTGATCCAAAAATGAGAGCTCCGGAGATCGCGGATAAAGTGATAGAACATGTAAATCAGGACCATTATGATTTCTATATAATAAACTTTGCTAATCCTGATATTCTGTCGCATACCGGAAACTTTGAAGTAACCATAAAAGGGATAGAAGTCGTGGATGGTGCATTAAAACAAATGGCCGATGCTGTTCTGAATAAAGACGGAATAATGATTATCACAGCTGACCACGGAAACGCGGAATCAATGGTTTATGGGTCGTCAGGAGAGAAAAAGTCAAGTCATGAACAAAGTCCGGTACCTTTCCATATTATAGGCAGGCAATTTATGAAAGAACGAACAAAAGAAGAAATAGAACGGTCGTTATCCCAGGTAAGCGGCATATTGAGCGATGTCGCGCCTACCATTCTGGAGTTGATGACGATATCAAAACCTGAAGAAATGACGGGAGATTCCCTGCTGGGACAATTAACCTGAATTTTAAGATATGACTCCTCCGCCGATAAGTTCTTCGCCTTTATAAAATACGGCTGATTGACCGGGAGTAACGGCCGTTTCAGGTTTTTTAAACACAACTTCGCCGCTGGCATCAATAACCGCTTTTGACAGTCGAGCTCTGTAACGCACTCTTACATCTATCCTGTGGATAAACGACATTGAATGTCGTTTATCCACAGGATGAATTATCCAGTTTATGCCGGTTAATTGCATATTTTTAAAAAGAAGGTCTTTGCTTGAACCGACATAAATAATATTTCTTTTAAGGTCTTTTCGTACTACATAATACGGGCCTTTGCCGTTCTTTATGTTCAGACCATGCCTCTGACCGATGGTGTAATAGAACACGCCGTCATGAGTTCCCACTAAACCCAAGTTAGAATCAAAAATTTTGCCATTCTTCGGTTTTATATGGCGTTTTAAGAATTCTTTCATATCCAACGGACCGATAAAGCACACGCCCTGGCTGTCTTTTTTTTCAGCGGTAGGCAAACCAAATTTCACGGCAAGTTTTCGTACTTCCGGTTTAGTGTAATCGCCTATCGGAAAGAGGCAATATTTCAGCTGTTCTTGATTTAAAGTCCAAAGAAAATAAGTTTGATCTTTATTTTGGTCTTTTGCTTTAAACAATCTGTAAATATTTTTTGTTTTTGATTTTTTAATTCGCGCATAATGTCCAGTGGCCATAAGATCCGCCCCTTCTTTAAGGGCTTTCTTTAAAAACAGCCCGAACTTTATTTCACGGTTGCACATTACATCCGGATTAGGCGTCCTACCGGCCTTGTATTCACTTATCATATAACCAGTCACTTCTTTTTTATACTCCTTTGAAAAATCCCATGTCAGCAATGGAATGCATATTTTTGCCGCCACTCTCATCGCATCTTCTCTGTCTTTTTGCCACATACAACCATTGTGTATGGTCAAAGGTTGCCAAGGTTTCATAAATACTCCGACAACATCAAAATCTTGCTCCTTGAGCAAAGCGGCGGCAACGGAACTGTCCACTCCTCCTGACATCGCTACATAAACTACTTTTTTGCTACTTGACACTTTCATAACTGTTTATTATAATGACAATCAGATTATTTTACAAGGATGTTCATCGAATGAAGGAGTGACTGAATCTAATTTTGTTTTTACTCGGCCTTGCCTGAATTATAAAGCCCCGCCTACTGCGGGGTATTTAATTTATCTCCTGCTCTCCTTTCCATTGTGGCTAGAATATCATCGGCAAAGTGTTGAACCATTACCCTTTTCTCCATTGTAGATGTGTCTACAAATTTAAGCTGGGGGAATCTCGGTGAAAGTTCATTATAAGTTTGGCGTGCCCTATCAACTAAAATTTCCATATTTTTAGGGTTAGTGATATCACCAAATCTGGTAATCAACGCATCCATTCTATTTCTCTCTAAAGCAACTATCGGATCACAGATGACAAAATAAGCAACATCAAGATTATTAACATAAAAATCTGATAGGAATGTTTCCTGCCAATGCCTCATTTCCTTTTCAGTGAGTTTGCCTTTAGCAAACCAGTACATCATCCAGTAGTATCCGTCAAATGCGCATCGGTCAAAAAGCACCAGATCATACATATGATTATGGCTAAGGTCTATAAGCTGTGTAATAGCATAGATAGCCGTACGGATGTTGTAAAGTGGGGTGGAACGAGAAATATGCTGAATAGCTTCAGCGCCTTCAAGTGGTTTGAATACTCTAAAACCAAGAGACTTAAATGAATGATAGAGATTATTGATAATTGTACTCTTACCCGAATCAGGCAAACCAGTAAACTCAACAAAGAATGGACGCGGTAGAAACGATTCGCCGTATCTATGATCAACTTTTAAATATTTAAGAATTCTTTCAACTCTTATTTAAAACAGATTCAGTTGTTGTTCGGACACATCAACACCTTTGTAAAATTACAAATTTAATCTAGTATATAAACAAATGAATAAAAAACAAGTTAAAAGCAATATCGTTATGGGTTTTGACATGGATGGTGTAATTATAGATCACTCCGAACAAAAAATCATCCTGGCAAAAAATGCTGGTTTTAATATTAAAATAACCCAAACCCCTTCTGAATTAATGAGTAACTTAATACCCCTGACATCATACAGAGAACTGCTGAACTTACTATATAATCACCCAAATATAGGCATGGCCTCGCCCCTGATGCCAGGAGTTAAGCAATCACTTGCAATTATACAAAAAATGAATATACTCATTTTCCTTATCTCCAGAAGAAAAAACGGAACCATAGCTATGAAGTTGCTTGCAAAGCACGGACTGTGGCCAAAATATTTTAATGAAAGTAATACGCATTTTGTTAAGGAAGTTGCTGATAAAGAGACAACAGCCAAAAAATTAGGCATTACTCATTACATAGACGATGAGCAAAAAGTTTTAAACGCTCTTATTTCGGTTAAGAATAAATTTCTTTTTGACGCTCTCGGAGTATTCAAAAACTCCGGCCATGTTAGAGTTGAATCGTGGAAAGATATTTCTAAGATTACCTGTGGATAAACGACTTACGATGTCGTTTATCCACAGGACGTAATTACGGTAATTTATTTTCAACGAGATATCTTAACTTAAACATAAAACCGTGCGTCTCGGTTCTCAAGTGCTTTGTCCAGTCATAAAATGTATTACCCAATGTGGCATCAAGGGACTTCCATACCCATCGCGGAGAACCGTTATATGATGCGGCAAGATATTCTTCAAGCCGCGGATCATTCGCTATATTCTCGCCATATTTTCTTACAAGACCCGCTAAATTAGAGTCATGCAGTAAAATGGCAGCCATCATGGAATTAATGTGATTACCGGCTCCTTCTTCAAAATTAGGCATTAATTGAGCAAGCGGGTAACTTTGTTTCATATACGAGTAAGTACCAGGGGTAAATTGGATCCAGCCACAGGCATCAGCCCGATTACAAGTATGTTTCCATGAACTTTCGCGGTTGGCGCCAAGAATTGTCAGCGCCCTATCCACAGTTCTTTGAGGCTCAAGCATAAATTCCGTCAAATCTCCCTGCTCAAGAAGCGGAAGCCGTTCAAAAAATTTAGGCGACAGAGCTTTTAAATCAGCGACTAATTCTCCGGGAAATGCTTTTGATTCCACACCGCGTTCACGAAGCAATGAGAATGCGTCATTCACAATCTTCTTGACATAATCACTGCCAACTTTAATAAGAACTTTATTTTCTTCTTTCTGCTCAAAATATTCGGAATGGGGAATATACATAAATCCCATTGTGACTTTTTTGGTCTCTTTTTTAGGATTGCCGTTGACAATTTTAGTTACGGTAATCTTTTCTTCTCTTGGAAAATTATTTTTAATTACAACAGTATCTTTTGGAGCTGAAACTCTATATAAAGTATTCCACAGATTCCATTTTATTCCGTTCGGCCGTTCAACTATGTTTATCTGATACCCATCCGGCGAGACGATACTTACGCCGTCGGAGGTTATTTTTGTGCTTACTTTAATAATTTGGATCTTTCCCGTTTTTACATTAAGCAATTTTAGTCCAAGAACTCTTTCTTTGTCGGAGAGCCGTTTTCTCGTTACAGATTCCATGCCGTTATTCCGGAAAGAAATTCTGTTTTCATAATAATTTTTTTCTCTCGGTCCGATAGAAACAGGAATTTTTGCCAATTCATCGTCTTTTTCAGAAAGTTTATATAAGATACTCCACTGATATGCCTGCGAATTCGTATTCTGAATAACATCAGACGAAGAGTTATTGTTGATTTCTATATTTTTTACCGGAAGCGCGTTTGATATCCGCGCGCATCCAACCGCCCCAAAAGCAATAATCACAAAAACTGCCGCAAACAAAAATCTAACACAATCGGGCGAGTTTTTAATTTTCATTTTGAGATATCCTCATTATTTATAAAAGGACATGGTTATAATTTAAACATTTGCGGCACTCTTCTACAAGTTCTTTTCAATCTCGTCGGCCAGGCGTTGAACGGAATTAGCATAATTAATACAGCCTGATTTTGTGCTTGTGGCGCTCCCGCAGTAATATCTTTTAGATGCCGCTACTTCGCCGGCGCGGTTTTGACTGCTTGCTCCGTCTTTAGAAAGTTTGACTGCGGCCGCTATGAATGCGTCTTCCACATTCCAAGGATTAGGCAAACTATGTCCCGTTAGTTTGGCCACTTCATCTATGTACCCCACCCAAGTTGAGGGTATGAATTGAGCGGGCCCCATGGCGCCTCCCCAACTGGAACCGCACGAGAT
>JBBTTJ010000062.1:0-2943 GCA_038064315.1 Patescibacteria group bacterium
CTCAATATCTTTTTGGGACTGCTTAACTAGATTTTGATATTTTGATTCCTGTCCCTTAGTCTCTTTTAATAAATTATTTTGCGCAGTTTTACTGGAATTTAGGGATCTCTGTTCTAATTCCTGCAACCGTTTAGTTTGTTCAAGTTCGTTTCTTTTTTCCTCTAATTGGTTTTGATGGTTCTCAAGTCCGACTTTAAGGTCTCTGATGTCTTTAATCGTTAATTGGAGATTGTCTTGAGTGGCGTTTAAATTATTCAGTTCATTAAAAAAATCAGAAATATTGTCGTTATTGAGTAAAATTTCCGTAATAGTTTTTTGGTCATTCTGATAAGCGATATTGACATATTGAACCAGGGCGCTTTTGTGTTTATTGATCGCGTCTTCCGATTCGGTTATTTTTTTCTCCGTTTCGCCTATTTCCAACTTAGTTTTATTGACTGAAAGCTCAAGCCCTCTTATTTCAAGGGTTATCTGATTTATCTTGGCGTTCAACTGCTTTATTTCATTCTCAAGGGTTCTCGATTGGCCGCGAGTAATATCTATCTGACTCTGATATTCCTCTATTTGCTTCTGGAGTTCTTCTATCTGTTTTTGCCGTTCGCTTATTTCATCCTGAACTGAAGCTTGAACGACAAAATACCCCGTACTTAATATCAATAAACACAATGTGGCATAAGTCACTGTCAGTTTAAATAAACTTGTAATGTTGATATCTGACATAGATTATTTTGGTAAATAATTATACAATAAAGGGGATGCTTAATCCAGGATTAAAAAAATCCACAGTAATAACGCTATCTTTTTTTGTCGCCTTGTCTGTAATTATCGGTAATGCTCTTGTTAGTGAAGCCGCTGAACCATTCCAAAATCCGACACAACCGACCATACCTACCCAGGGTCTGCCTGGCTTTGGAGAATTAGTGGCCCTTATATTTACCTGGTCTCTTAGTATTCTGGGTATTGTGATATTCGTACGAATATTCTATGCCGGATTCCTGTATTTTACGGCAGGCTCGAATACCGCAAGAGTCAATGAAGCACAAGAAAAAATTAGCAACGCTGTCCTTGGGGCTATTATTCTTCTTGGGGCTTGGATAATTCTTTACACCATAAACCCTGATCTTATCGGAGGCGCATTGACTCTGCCTGGCGTATAGATTTAATATGAGATACATACTCGGCTTAATATTAATGTTGGGTTTTATTTTTTCGTCCATAAGCGGGACTAATTTTGTCGGTAGTTTATGGGATCAATTAAGAAGCAAAATTAGTGGATTTGCTTTCCCAAAAACACAAAATGAAATTGTGATTGAAAACCTTGAAACGCAATACTCAAATTTAAATAAACTAATTTCATCCGTCGCGCCGCCTCTATTAGAATCAGATACAGTCTCTTCTCAAGACAAAAAGTCCATTCAGCAGGCCGTACAAATTATAGAAGAATCACAAAATACGATAGAACAGCTAAAGAACTCTAAAAAAGACATGGGGAGTATAGCGCAAGCTCTGATTAAAAAAACATTTGACTTGGTTCCGCTTCTGAAACACGAACCCAGCCCCAACCCAGCCGGCATTCCGCCAAATTGCAATTAATATGCGGCAAACGACATTTCCTTTTTGCAACTATCTGACCGAAAACTTATCTTTCAAACTCTTAAAAAAGTAGTTCTGTTCTAACTCTATGAACTTAACCAGGTGGTCTGAACTTCTTATCTTTATGACATCCCCTTTTTGAAGAGGGAAGATCTTATCGCCGTCAGCCACAAGAACCACATCGGCTTTATTTTTAATTTTAGAAATAGACAGTACTCCTTTCTGCCTGAAACCCTTGACCTTAATAACTACTTCTTCGCTGTATTTAACTACAATACTCGGAGTTGGTATATTATGGTCCATTATTTCCGTAATAATAAGACACTTGATGTTAGGCATTACTATAGGGCCATGCGCCGACAGATTGAAAGCGGTGGAGCCGGTAGCGGTCGCGACAAGGACCCCGCCGCCTCTTATTTTGCGGATACCTATATTGCCGACAAAAACTTCAAGGTCAACCATTCCGAGAATACTTTGCGCGACAATTTCGTTCAAAACTTCGCCGCTAAAGACATTCCTGCCGCCGCGCAAAACATCGGCGTTCAATACTATCCTTTCCGAAAAAGAGAATTTTCCTTCTAAAAACTGATCAACGCTCTTTATAAAATTTTTAGGGTTCCTTACCGAAGCCAGAAAACCAACATTGCCGAGGTTGAAACCGAATATCATCGGATTGGATCCGTGATGATATTTTCTTGCCGCTTCAAGTATGGAGCCGTCTCCGCCAAGAACTATTACGGCATCCGGGTCTTTGCGGATAAAAGATGTTTGAGGATATTTGCTCTTTATGTAATCTTCTATCTTGACTGCCCAATATTGAGCAGACTTATTTCCTTTTCTGTAGAAAAAATTTATTTTCATTTAAAATTTTCAAAAACGCCCGCTCATAGCCGTCTACCATCTTTTCAACACTGAAATTATCTTCCACATGCTTGCGGCACTCGCGGCGGTCAATCTGACCTATTTTCCTGATTGCTTCCGCCATTTCTTCCACAGTTTTTACTATAAATCCAGTCTTACCGTCAACCACAACTTCTGGAACCGAACCTCGGTTAAAGGCAATTACCGGCGTGCCGGCAGCCATGGCCTCCGCCATAACAAGACCGAACGGCTCCTCCCATAATATTGGGAATAGAAATGCTTTTGCGTTTCTAAAATACCTGGCTATTTCATTATACGGCACCAAGCCGATATACCGTATTTTATCATTTAAATGAGGAGCTATCTTCTCGTCCCAATACTTGCCTTCAGAAGGCGATCCGGCTATCAACAATTTGGAGTTTGTAGCTTGCGCAACTTGAATTGCTTCAAAAACGCCTTTTTTCTCCTCAAGTCGGCCGGCAAAAAACA
>JBBTTJ010000063.1:0-20909 GCA_038064315.1 Patescibacteria group bacterium
CTTAGCCAATACTTATTTTCCCAAGACCATAATTCTTTGCATGCTAAAAATGCTTTTATATCCTCGTCAAAAGTCGTCAACTCTTTAACTTCAACCTCGCCTCGCATCGGACCCCATTCATGCGCGCATTTTATTTTTTCGCCGCGAATTTTCTCCCGCCCGCCTTTGTCGCGTCTGGACGCCGGACATTTCAGACATTTTCTTGACTGATCAACCCTTAATATCCAGCTGGTCAGGGGAGGCATAGCCGGATCTTCTCTAAACGCTTCTAAATAAGCTGAAGTTTGTATACTGTAATCACGGTATATCGCCATAGAAGTTTTTATATCCAGAACGCCGAGTTTGCCGTTTAATTCGGCAAGTACGTCAATCGTGCCGGCATAGCCGTGTTTTTTGTTTAAAACGCGCTCTTCAACTTTATGAGCTATAAATTCATTCCGATTGTAAAAATCCATAAATGCCGAGACGGCCGGTTTTATTGCATCCGGAATTACTGCGGGTTCCTTTTTTAATATTGCTTCAATTGCCTCATGAACAAGAGTCCCTTCTTCGGCGGATTTGGCTTTAATAACCTCGCCGGTTTCAAAATCAGGCAAACTTGCGTAATACTTATACAAAGCCGGTTTGGCCTTTATATCCAGGATAGAAGTTACCCTCGGATACCAAACATTATCAATGGTGTAACCATTGTCATCCATAAAACTTTGTTTATCTCTATACCACTCCATAATATATTTAATTTATCGTATATTTATATATTTGTCCCAGTATTCATATAATCTTCCAGTAGCCAATATATCGTCAAAACAATATTCGGCGATAGCCATATATTTCTTTTCCTTGAACAGCCGGGCGACATCATCTCCGGAAACACCTTTTGATTTGGGGCTCTCAATGCCAAACGCCTGACACCACATATGAAGATTGCCTTTTCGTCTTACCGCGCCAAAGAATGTCAATCTGTCCAAAAGGTCTATGTGCTGATCGTAATACCTGTTGGGCATCAGATTGGCGGTCGGCTTAATTTTATAAATGGCGGAGCGTATCAAAACATACGGCGAATCAAACCCTCTGCCGTTGAATGTAATGAACCGGTCATAATGAGCCGCCGCATCCCAAAAGCTCTTCAAAAGGTCTTTCTCGTTCTTGTAAGGAATATATCCGATATTACCGTCCTCTTTTTTTTCAAAGTTTCCTTCGGGATCTAAAAAATAAAAGGCGCCTTTCTCCGTTTCAGGATTTAAAACTCCTATTGCCACAACTCGACCAGTCAGAGGAGAGAAGCCGAGACCATTCTTGACCGCCTCCATATCTTCCGGCGTTTCGGCGAAACGCAAAAGGGCTTCCTGCGATTTGCCGTCAAGAGAATCAAACTCAACGCCGACAGTTTCAATATCAAAAATAAGTTTAGGCATAGCCGTATAATTGTAAGACGCGGACCCAGATTTAACAACTTGACTTTATTAATAAAATAAGCTACAATGCAGAAATCTTTGAAAATTTAGGGGGATTATGATCAGACAGCTAAAATCGGAAAAATTTATGTATTCTCATTTTATTGACGGAATAATTAGCGGTCAGTTCAGAAAAATACCGCTGGAAAATATACGAAAGATAGCCAGAGAACGATACTTCGGCTTTACGCCCTTGACAGAACTTTCAAGAGAAGAGGACACTCTCTTGGAAAACTTACTGATAAAACAGTTATATTCAACCCTGAACAGGGACGACCTGGAATTATTGTGCGGGCCAGTATATATTCGCGAAGAGAAGGATGATCATTTTATAAACTTATACTTAGAAAATGAAATTCCTGATAATCACGGAAAAAAATTGCGCCTGATATCGCCAATGGAGAAAATAGACATATTCTTTAATCCCCATAAATGGCTGAAAATACGCATAAATAAACCGCGTTTTTCCAGTGATGTTACCAGATACGGAAATAGAAATCTGTTGGGTGAAGACAGTTATTTTAGAAACACAACAAGCCCGGATGAATTCAGAAACTTACTGAAAAGCATCAGACGGCAAAGCGGTTCTGAATATTTGACGGTCCTGGATATCGGTTGCGGTATGGGACTGGCTTTGCGTGATATGAAAGACCTGGATTCCAATCTTAGAACTCACGGTATTACGATGGAACAGGAACCCGCTATGTTTAATGCCAATTATTTCCATTATTTATTTGCCGAGAGAATGCCCTTGGAGTTCAGGGAAAAGTTTCATCTGATAGTTTCCAACATGTCTTTCCGATATTTTTTATTTCCGCACAGAGCATTGCAAAACACCGTCAAATCTTTGGCAAAAGGGGGATATGCGCGGATAATTTTCTCCTACGACAGTATTCCGGAGACCGGGGAAACAAGAGAGTATTTTCTAAAACAAGTCCCGAACTCCGAGTCCAATTATAAGGCCATGAAGGTTTTAATCGGAAAAACAATAGCTGAACTTGAAATTCTTAAAAAGGAGGGGGAAATAAGATTTACGACAGATGATAATTTTTATAATCGTTCCATGCAGGGGAGAATCTGCATAGAAAAAATCAGTTATTGATCATAAAAACAAATCATTAAAAACCGGCAGGGGAAAGCCGGTTTTGTTTTTGATATAACGACGCACAATATACCTTATACGACATACTATAGTAATCGTCAGTTCTATCCTCAAATGATAATCTAATCGTTTTGCGTAAATAAAGTTATTTCTTTACGCATGATTGATATTGCTTTTTTAAAAGAAAGTATGGAAAGCATATACCTAAAGTCAACGATTTCCCTTATAACCCATCCTGGAAAACCGATGATCTTAAAACCCCAAATATGGGCAATGGCATACTTACCCCCTACCGGCGCTATCCATACGCCATAGAAGGGTTTATATTCAACGAGTTTTTTATTATTTATTGATCTTAATATGTTTTTAGCGGCTATTTTACCCTGATCCACCGCAATATAAGCAAGCGCCGGAACCGGTTTATCTGTTTTTGTATCAATGAATTCTATATTGTCACCAATGGCAAATACACCGGACAAGGCAGCTATTTCTAAATTATTGTTAACTTTTATTTTTTTATTTTCGGTTAGGGGAAAAGCCGATGTTCTAATTAACATATCAATAAGACAAACACCCGCCGTCCATATCACCACATCAATATCCAAACGCTTGCCGTTATTTAATTTAATGTAGCCATTGCCGACTTCTTCCACCGGCGCGCCAGTCACAACCTCTATGCCAAGCATGGTAAGTCGTTTTAGGATACTTATTCTTTCGCTGTTTGATATAGCCGGCAATATTTTGGTCTCTGATTGAAGAATCATTATTCTTTCGCATCTGCCGTTAATACCGCGCGCCTTAGATAATTTTTTGATATAGCGGGCAAACTCGGCGGCAACCTCAATACCCGTAAATCCGGCGCCGACAACCGCAATCTTTATGGGTCTAGCTCTTATGCCTGCCGCGACTTCTTTGGTAAGTTCGTCTATTTTCCGATTTAAAAGCAAGGCATCTTCCAAGTCCTTAAATTGAAAAGCATATTCTTTAACTCCCGGAACACCGAGATCCGCCACCCGGTTGCCAAGGGCAATGACAAGATAATCATAATCCAGTATCCCCCCTCCTTCGGTTACGATTTTTTTGTTCTCCGGGTCTATCGCAGATACTTCCGCCTGCATAAAATTTATATTTTTATTTTCAAAAATATCAGAGTAAGGCACGCAAATAGTTTTTTTGAGCCGGACTGAAAAAGGGTCTTTTTTAACGCCGTAAGCGGAGGCCGCTTCATATAAAGCCGGCACGAACAAATGATAACTGTTTTTGTCTATCAAAGTTATTTTGGCTTCGCTTCCGATTTTTTTATCAAGATCTAAAGCGGCCCTTACGCCTCCAAAACCGCCGCCCAAAATAAGTACTTTAACCATAGTAATATTTTAACATAATATAGCGGGTAATATCCGTATCGTTTCAATTTGCCAAATAGTCATTTGGATTTATTGTGTTTTCATAGTTGAAATATAATTGGCCGTTCTTCTCATTAATGTAGGTAAAGAATTCTTTATATACGCTTAAATGTACATGGGAACCCGTGGAAAATCCGGTGGAACCCTCATAGCCGATTATGTTCCCCGCCTTAATCTGACTTCCGACTCTAACAAATTCAAATGCGCTCATGTGTCCGTAAATACTGACCAGGTCATAAGGAGGATGTTTGACGGCTACCCAATTCCCCCATCCTTTGTTGGTGCCGTTAGCAATAACTTCTCCGTCTCCTATTGCTTTTATCGGACTTCCGAAACCGGAAGTCATATCAATACCGCTATGGATGGCGCCGCCGTAAGGTCCCCGGCGAGAACCGCATCTGGAATAAGAAGTGCATCCGTACTCCTGGGTTATGCGATAGTTATCTTCCGGCCATCGGAAAAGATCGGTTCCTTTTGGCGGCAGGTTTTTTGCCACGACCCGTAAAATATACAGCCCGCCCTGAATCACCTTTGTTTCAATTTCTTTCAACTCGGTAAAAAAGAGTGACTGCTTAATTTCCACCTCTTTAAGAAGCCTCTGGTACTCCGCTTCCTGGCCTTTTGTAATTTTAAGCAAATTATCTTTTTCTTTCTGCGTGCCGTTCAACGACAACTTCTGCGTAATCTGCCGATAGTTTAGATTTTCAAGCTCTTTTTTCTTGCTTTCCAAGGTATCTTTATGGTCTTCATACGCATTTTTAGTTTCACGCAGATCGTTCACAAGCGCAAGCAAACTTTCACCGACATTAGCGGTCTGTTGCATGATATTCAAGAAATCGGAGATATTGGTATTTTTCATTATTGCGATAAGAAAGCTCTCTCTGTCTTGGCGGTAAAGTTCCAACAATAATTCCCCCATAGCGCTTTTTTGGTACTCTATTCTGTCCTGGGTTGAATATATCTCGCCGGTTACATTATCAATTTCCAGCGAAGCGCTGTCTATCTTTTTAAGGGTTATATTTATTTGTGTTTTGAGATTGTTTATATGATTTTGAATAATTGATATTTCTTTATTTAAAGAGTCGGCTTTGCCATGTTCGCCGGCAATATTTTTCCGATACTCATCAGCCTGCCGTTCAAGCCGTTCTATATCTTCACGCAAACTGGCAATTCGTTCATCGTCGGTTTGAGCCGCGGTAAAACCGGCTGACAGCCAACAGCTTAAAATTAATATTAAGAAGATTCTAAAAACTATTGGCATTTATTACCGTTAAAAAGATATTATTTTCTTAATGGCTTTTTCAACCCTTTCAATGGTTTTTTCTTTTCCTAAAACAAAAGTCACATCAACAGGATCGGGTGATTTTTCCCGGCCGGTCAGCGCAACTCTTAACGGCCAGTATGCCAATCCCCTGTCCCCTAAAGCTTTTCCCAAATCGTCAAGTTTTGCCCGCAAAGAATCGGTGTCCTGAATATCGGTGTCCTGAATAATTTTTTTGACTGATTCCAATGACTTTGCAACTGCGTCCAATCCGTTTTTTCGCCACTTCAGCAGTTCTTTGTCGTATTCCGGTTCTTTCCAAAGATAGTTAAAATTTTCCGCATCGCTTAATTTATCCAATCTGTCGGTTATTAACGGCACTGCCGCATCCCGCAGTTCTTCCAGACCCGTAAGTTTCTTAAATTCTTCCGGACTAAGTTTTTTAATGTATTGTGAATTTATCCAGTTTAATTTCTTAATATCAAATATTGCTCCGGACTTATGAACTTTTGACAATTCAAATTCTTCCGCCATTTCTTCCTTGTTTATAATCTCCCTGCTTTGCGTATAACCGATAAAACCCATAAAATTAACCAGTGCTTCAGGCAGATAGTCATTTTTGTATTCCTCAACTGAAATGGCGCCGTGTCGTTTGGAAAGTTTTGTTCTATCCGAAGCAAGTATCAGCGGCAAATGGGCAAAAACGGGCGGCTCCACGCCAAGGGCTTCATATATTAATATTTGCTTATGAGTATTGGAGATATGATCCTCGCCTCTTATTACATGGGAAATTGCCATGTCAATATCATCAGCAACGACGGCAAAATTATAAAGAGGAATTTTAAAATCTTTGGCCAAACTAAAATCTCCGAACAAATGTTCTTCCCATTTTATGTCTCCCCTTATTTTGTCATTAAAACTTATGACTCTGGTTGAATTTTCATCAACGCCAAGACGAATGATCCCGCCTTTTTTCTTTCCAAGTTCGGTTTTTTTATGTTCGCAGATATGTCTTGGCGCTTCTTTTTTATCTATTTGTTCTTTCTGTTCCTTTTCCAATTCATTTTTGCCGTGATGACACCAAAACGCCCTGCCGGAATCAAGAAGCTGTTTAATGCGCCCCTCGTAGATGTCCAGCCGTTCTGATTGACGATAGATATCTCCATCCCAATCCAATCCAAGCCATCTTAAGCTTTTTATGATATTGTCTTCATACTTCTTATCAGATCTTTCAAGATCGGTGTCCTCTATGCGTAAAATGAATTCTCCGCCGTTCTTTTTGGCAAACAACCAGTTGAAAAGCGCGGTGCGCGCCGTGCCTACATGTAAATTCCCGGTTGGAGACGGAGCAATTCTAACTTTGATTTTCATGATGGAATTATAACCTAAAATATTGTAGATTTCTAATTGAAACAATCATTAGCGTACTGCCTAAAGCCGCCTCAAACGGCTGGCAGAACGGCCGGCAAGTTTTAATGCACATTATTGAAGTTATACCATTAACCATGCTCCCTACGAATGTTCCTCAAATATTGAGCTATTTTTTTGATTCGGAATTGTCAAAAGGCGCTATAGTGGAAATCCCGCTTAATAAAAGAAAGGTATCGGCTGTCGTGATATCATCCAGTTCTCTTGAAAAAGAAAAACTCGCGTTAAAAAAGGTTGATTTCCAAATAAAAAAACTGCTAAAAGTTGTCCGAAAAGACCCCCAAGTAAGCGATTATCAGCTTAAGCTCGCCGTCTGGACCGCCAAGTATTATTGCGCCCCGCTCGGCTACACGCTCAAGACCCTCCTCCCGCCCTTCGCCTTCAAAAATAAATTTCCATTAACGACATTCAATGTCGTTAATCCACAATTTATCCACAAATCCACATTACCGGCTTGCGATGTCGGTAATGAGGATAAGGCGCAGTTGTGGATTTATAAGACAAATAAGCTGGCCAGATGTTTAGAGCCGGTAATAGACGGCAAAGTAAGGCCGACAGACGGAACCGGCGGCAAACAGGTTTTGATAATGGTCTCTGAGAAGTCCTCCATCAATTATTTTTCAGAATACTTTTCAAAAAAATATAAAACGGCAGTAGTTTTTTCCGGCTTATCAAATGAAAAATTATATGACTCGTGGCAAAAAACTCAATCGGGAGACACGGATATAATAATAGGAACACGGCAAGTGTTAAATATGCAGTTTAAGAAACTTGGATTGATAATAATAGACGACCCGCTCCATGAATTTTACAAATCCGATATGGTACCGCGATATAACGCCGTTGCGCTGGCTCACAAAGTCGCCGAATTGAATAACTCACGGCTTATTCTTGCGTCAGTCATCCCTGGCGTTGAAAATCACTATAAAATAAAAAACGGCATATATGAATTAAAAAACATTGAACCAAAACCGAGGGTTGATATTGAAATAATTGATATGGCGCAGGAATTAAAAGATGCCAACTGGTCAATCATCAGTAAAAAATTAAGCAAAGAAATAATCACCGGCGTTAAAAATAATGAAAGAATTCTTGTTTTTTCTCCCCGCCGCGGTTACGCCGGAATATTGGTATGCGGTAATTGCGGTTCAGCGGCTAAATGCCGCCAATGCGATACGGCTATGCGTACCCACCGTTCGGCAGAAATGATACTGGTCTGCCATCATTGCGGAATATCAGAACCGTTGCCGGAAAAATGCTCCGTATGCGGTAAACATAATATGAAAACAGTCGGTCCGGCCGGTACTCAAAAAATATATGACAGCATAAAAGCCATGCTGGCAAATGCCGGTGTAAAAACAACGGTTCTCGCCCTTGATACGGATATCGTAAAGAATGAGACCGAGGAAGAAGAAATAGTTTCAGAAATAGCCAAATCAAAATCTTCAGTTCTTATCGCCACTCAAATGATCTTCTCTCATCGTTTTTATATGAACTTTGGGTTAATAGCCATCATCAACGCGGACACGCTTACCAATATACCCGACTACAAATCGGAAGAAAATTTCTTTTATCAAATGGAAAAATTGGTGAGTTTTATGCCTGATAAATTACTGATACAAACCTACAATCCGGAAAATAAATTAATTAAAAAAACGGCTCTGGGTGATTATACTGATTTTTATGATAATGAACTCAAGTTAAGGCAAGCCCTTAACTATCCCCCGTTCTTTAAATTAATTAAACTTACATTCAGACACAACATAAAAGAAAAAGCGTCCTACGCGGCCAAGATAACAGCTGAAAAACTTAAAATGTCCGTCGTAAGATTCAATTTGGAAGATACAATAAAAATCATTGAAGCCGTACCGGCATACATAGAGAGGGAAAAAGGTCTGTATGTTTATAATATTTTCTTGAAAGTCCGTGAGGATTATCAAGATATCGGCGAGTTGCTAAAATATGCCGGACCCGGATGGATAATAGATGTGGAGCCGAGATCATTGTTATAATGGATTCGGCTATGCTCACCACAAACGGGAATGTAATTCGGGAATGTCTGGATTAGGCGATAAGATTAGTGTATTATTCCCAAAATGGAGATAAAAAAAATCCCCGACAAAATACTGACAAAAAAGTTGAAAGGGGTAATTATTGATGACATAAAAAACGGCTCATATAAAGAGCTCGTTTCAGATATGAAAAAAGCGATGGTTAACAACAATGGGGTCGGCCTTGCCGCAAATCAGGTCGGTAAGGACTTGGGCATTTTCGTAATAGATCAAAAATTAGCGGGAGAGAACGGCGTGCCGGATGTTTTCATAAACCCGGAAATAACCGAATATTCCAAAGAAAATGATGAAACGGAAGAAGGATGTCTTTCAATACCCAGCTATTGGGCGCCTATAAGACGAGCAAAGAAGATAAAAATAAAAGCCGCTGATGAAAACGGCAATAAGATAAAGTTTAAAGCGCGAGGATTTCTCGCGCGCGTGCTTCAGCATGAGACGGATCACTTAAACGGTGTGACAATTAAAGAAAGGGCTGGTCAAGATAAGATTAATTGAAATAAATATGCCATTGCGCTCACCAGAAGAAAAATCAAGCTTACTAAACAACAAATTACGCTCGTGAGAAAAACATTTTTTATTAATGGCGTAATTGTTTTAGGTTTTCCTTTTCCATAATTTTTTGGAATATATAAACAGAACCAATAAGAAACCAAAAAAACAATAACAGACAGAATGGCAATCGTTCTCATAGTATTCCCCTTCTAAAGAACCAACACTTAATAATTATATTTTAAAATAAATAAATGGTCAATTCAATCAAGATAATTTTTTTTGGAACCCCGGATTTCGCCGTACCGGCTTTGAAATTACTCGCCGATAGCGGTTATCAAATTGTTGCCGTTTTTACCCAATCGGATAAACATATCGGCAGAAAACAAGTTCTATCCCCTCCTCCGGTCAAGTTTAAAGCCGATAATTTAAAGTTAAAAGTTTTCCAGCCAAAAACGCTGAAAGACAACCAGGTTTTTGAGGATTTCAAAAATTTAAACCCGGATATTTGCGTTATAGCCGCCTACGGGAAAATGATTCCCAAAAGGTACCTGGATGTTCCGGCGCGCGGATTTGTAAATATCCATCCTTCTCTTTTGCCCAAATATCGAGGTCCGTCCCCTATCCAAACGGCGATTCTAAACGGCGATAAAAAAACCGGCGTTACGATTATGCTCGTTGACGAGGAGATGGATCACGGAAAAATACTGTCAAGCATTGAATATCGGATATCCGACGATAAAAACTACGAAGGAATTGAGGACGATTTAGCCGGATTGGGAGCAAAACTCCTTATTGAGACACTGTCTGAATACATTAACGGTAATATCCAACTCACAGAGCAGAACCACGAGCAAGCAACTTATACAAAATTATTAACCAGAGAGGACGGCAGAATTGACTGGAACAAATCCGCCCTGGAGACATACGATCAAATCCGGGCTCTTAATCCGGAACCAGGCACATGGAGCACGTGGAAAGGCAAAATAATAAATATTAAAAAGGCCGAACTCGCTGACGGGAAAATCAATATTCAAAATATTCAAATAGAGGGTAAAAAAGAAATGGCCTTTCAAGAATTTCTAAACGGACATCCTGACTTTACCATTTCTGACCTTAATTAAAATAAAAACTGCTCCGATTATAATCGGAGCAGTTTTTATTTTAATTAAGACATTTGACTTCATATCTTGAAGTAGTATCTCCTTATACCTAACACCGTCAAAGCGCCCACAAAAGTTAATGACCACGCAATCCACATCCAATTAATAAACGAACCTGTCCTGACGGTAAGCGCTCCGGCTACGATACCTGTGGAAATATTTACCCTGGCAATATCCTGCTTTGCGCCAACATTACTTGCAGATAAGAAACCCGTGTTGGTGGTTAATAAATTACTGCCAGAAGTTATATCTCTTACAATAGCCCTAAATCTAATCTCGATATTTCTGCCTGGATTTAAGGTTCCCAGAAAAATACCGCCATTTATCAGATTTCTGTCATCGGACTGAACAACACCGTCAACGGTTGTAGTACTGTTTAGGTAAGTCAGTCCGGAAGGAAGAGGATCAGTAATAAAAACATCTCTTGCTTCAATATTTCCGGTGGATTGAACGCGCAATATAAACTCAATAATATTTCCCGGACGGGCAAAAACTGTTTCTAATTCCGGTGAATTAGATGAAAAGTTTCTGACTGTCTTATCTATTCTTAGGTCAGCTTGAGAATTTCCACTGCAAGCTCTTACTCCTATTGTTACGGAATCACTGTCAAAACTATTATAATTGCTTGCCGTCACGGTATAAGTAGTAGTTGTGTTCGGACTTATCGTAACATCCCCGGAACTGCCCATATTTCCAAAGTTGCTTAAAGTTACAACATTGGCATTATATGAATTCCAGAATAATCTTGTTGATTCCCCTATACAAATACTTGTGCTTGACGCATTAATGGACACAGTTGCCTGCGGTGCCGGTGTTGGGGTGGGGGTGGGAGTTTGAAAATTACAGTCCTGTATAACAACAATGGTCGCATTGGAAGAAACTGGTGATCCAAAAAATCCATTCTTAACATCTATTATGTAATTTGTGGTAACAAACGGACTGACGCTTAACTGGCCGCTTACCGGTACCGGTCCCCAGTTTTGAATATTGGCTTCCGTGGCATTAGTTGAAGACCACAAAAGTAACGCGCTGCCTCCACGGCAAATTGTGCTGGGATTTACAACTATAGCTACAGTCGGATTTACAGTCGGTGTCGGGGGTGGTGTAGGAGTCGGAGTCAGAGTTGGTGTAGGTGTAGGCGTTGGAGTAGGTGTTGGGGTTGGCATAGGCGTAGGTGTTGGCGCAACACAAAATGGATCTGACTTATGGCCATTGGTGGCTCGGATTACGAACGGGTTGTTTGGATACATGTAAGGATTGCTATCCAATAATCTAACCGGATGCAAACCGTACCAGAAGTCAATCTGGGAACGGCAAACAGGAATGGCTACAGCCAGTACACGGGTGGTATGAGCGGGAACAGTAACTAAATTAGTGCCGCTGAAGAATACCTGGGTTGATAACTGATTATTAAACATTTTATACGAAGACAGCGAAACTTGCGCAGGACAGCCGGTGTTGTTGGCAAGCGTTACCCATGCCGTATTATCTGTGCCATTAAGAACATTGATGGCAGAAGCAATAATTTGCCCGTTATTCAAAGCTGTCTTAAATTGTATTTTGTCTAAATAAGTAGTGCAGGGTGTCGGGGTAGGAGTTACTGTCGGTGTCGGAGTTGGTGTCGGGGTAGAACACACAGCAGTGCAGGGTGTCGGTGTCGGAGTCGGGGTAGAACATACATTACACTCGCCACATCCCGTACACGATGAATACGACTCGTTCAAAACATTATCAATGGTTGATGCTGACAGGGGCAACAAAAACACCATTACCGAAAACAGCGTAATTGTAGATATCATTATTAATTTTGGGTTTTTAATTATATTCATGGTTTTATATTTCATTTATTATTTTTAAAATTTTAATTTGATGGTACCAGCGACGCGGTGATTATGATCCTTTTTTCGTCAGTCCCGATCGGCCAACATGTTCCCAGTACCAAATCATTCTGAATATTTAGCGACGCAAGCTCATTGACAGAACCGGTTAGTTTATTTTCCACTTTGTATGAATACTTCCGACCGTTATAATTAACTATTATCATGTCTCCCTTTGAAAGCTTGGGCAACCCCGCAAACACACGGCCATATTCCTGCCACGGAATACTGGAAGAAGAATGACCTATAATGACACTGCTTCCCCCGCCTCCTGGCACTCCTGAACCAGGATACATCAGCACTCCCTGCTTTAATTGTTCCAATATGGTTTTACTGTCAATGGAAATACTAGTAACAACAGGCGCGCTAACATTCAACTTTGGAATATACAGATAATTACCGGATAAAACCTCGTTATTCTTTGGTACGGAAGGTTCGTTTACATTACTCTCACTATTATCATTACGGTAATAAACGGCAGCCCCCGAACCGTACAAAGCTATAAGCTCATTTGTTAATTTCTCATTTTCAGCGCTTCTTTTGGCTGGTGAAAGACTATAACTTAAATTTGTGTATAAGTCAACTATCCGGCCGTAATTAGACAAAATTAACAGCACCAGGAAAGAAGATACCAAAAATACTCCCATGTGAGTAAGCAATTTATCTTTTCTAAAATATGATTGGGGTTCCATAGTAATATGATTCAAACTGGACTTTATTTATCGGGGCCGCTTGCTCCGGCGTAATCTTTAGTTTTTGAACAACCTGCGGAACCACATAACGCTTTATACCCTTATCGGACACTTGAAATATATCCTTGGTCAAAGTATTCTCCACAAAAACATACTGATTTCTCGGATAAAAGTTAAGTTCCTTGGCGCTTACCGTGACTATGTCATCTTCTCTGTTTCCATACGACTCAAAAACATCACTATTTGGAATAAGCCGTATCATGCCGTTTTCAGTTACATAATAAATCTTATGTTTATCGTACTTAGTATTAATTAACCTGACGCGAGTAAAGGCGTTCAGTTCATCTTGAGTTATGTTTTCAACTGCGGCCAGATCAAAACCATAATCATAAAATATATCAAGGGTTGGGATAAAGTGCTTCTGCCCGTTGATTATTTGAAAAATAGATTCATTGGTATTTAAGCCTATTGTAGGACGAATGTTTCCAAAAGCGGGAGTTTTAACAAGTATAATCCCGTCATTGAAAACAGTCCCGGTAACGGAAATATCAGATATGGCTAGCGACGAATTCATTGCTTTTAAAACGGTAACGGTAGTAGACCAGATTATTAGCGTCAACATTAAAAATACAATGCTAATAGAAAGCACCCGTTTTACCCGCGCCGGAGCAGTCCATTTTGCCGTTGAGTTTGCCTCTGCAGAATTAAAATCAGCGCCGGTTTGTCCCATAAAGTTTTTTTGCCAAAAAAACTTTGCCGTGATAAAAATTTCTGCCAGGAATATAATAACCAAATGAATGACGGTTATTATTCCTGAAATTGGTGATAATAGTGTATTCATATATGTAAGGAATTAGGAATAGATACTCGCTTGGGATGAAACCAGTCAAGTTTATTTTGCCTTAAAAATACCACGCGAACCATCTGTTCAAGAAATATATATGCGTTAATATATGTTAAGAAAAGATATAAAATCGGAACAAAAATCAATTCCAACCGCTTTTCTTTCCATGCGGCAAATACGGCTAAGATATGCCCTACCGCCAGATACATAAAAATAAAAAATGCGAAATAACTCAAACTTAGAAACGGAAGAAGAAAAAGCAATATTGAAAAAGCAATATTCTCCCCATACATAAGCGATATCTCAAAAGCTACCCTAGGTTCTCTAAAAACAAGTTCGCGATGTTTAATAAGACACTGCCAGCCGCCGCCGAACCAACGACGGATTTGATTTATGTATGAAGGTATATTTACAGGATCTTGCGTAAACGCCACAACTCGCGTATCATACGAAACTTTGAGACCTAGCTCATGAAACCAATATGTAAAATCCAGATCTTCAGTAAGCGTATCGTGCCCAAAAGGTATATACTTAAAAAAGTCCTTCGTTCGAAACGCTCCGGCGGCTCCGGAAATCACAAACAAAAAATTAATATGATGTTGCGCGAGCTTGTGAATATTTTGTCCGATAACATATTCAACCGCTCGGCACGCCGTGAGCCAATTATACTTCATGCTCCTGACATATCCGGCAATAGCTGACACGCTCTCATCGCGAAAATCTTCCTCTATGTATTTGACAAAATCATGGTGCAAGACCGTATCGCCATCCGTCGCGATAAAAATATCTCCGGTAATAAATTTAAGTCCGTATTCTTGCGCATAGCTTTTACTGCCAGTGGCAACCGGAATTGTCACAACACTAATCAGGTTACCGTAAACATTGGTAATATCTTCCTTAAAAGCGGCGAGAATCTCTCCCGTGCGATCGGTGCTTCCATCATTTACAACGATAATCTCATCCGGCATACGGCTTTGATTGAGGCATGACTGAACACACGCGGCAATAGAAAACTCTTCATTATGAGCAGGTATAAGTATGCTTATTCGCATTTTTTTCCCGGTTATTTCATTCATAGCGGATATCATAGTTTTATTAATTATAGCATATAATTATAAGCGTGTCAAATAAAAAATGCGTATATCGCTATACGCATTTTTTGGATTTGGATTTGGTGTTCAACCAAGATTCAACCAAGAAAGGTCAGGTCAGTTGTTAATACGGAACAAAACCCTGGCTGGTCTTTCCGTATTAAAATCGTTGTATTTCTCCAACAAGTTCCCCCAGCCACCGATTCCGACATCGTACGAAATCATCTTCTCGTTCGGACATCGGTTAGAATTAAATCCCTGCCCCATTGTGGAACAGGCGCCGGTTCCTGCCGGCATGTTTACGCAAAGCTCGTCGTCACACTCTGTCCCCGCGTCGCGCGCGGGAGTGTACAACCACCTGTTAATGGTGTTCGCATTAACAACAAGGTTGTCAATACCAACAAAGGTGTCGTTAGTCTGCCGCAATTTACCAATAACCGCCACACACAGGAACTGTCCTGTGGCTAGCGGTGGCACCGGGATAGTTACTGATTGTACGTCTCTGGCATATATTTCGCCAGAGCCTAACACAACCCTCCATCCCTTGCTTTGTAGCAAAGAAACAAGCGGAGCTGAAACTGCCCCTTCTGCCATCATCTCCAGCTGAACACTTGCAATCTGACTATCCTGGAACATCAGCGCCGTATTACACGGCCCTGCGGCGTAGACTGGGCAGGCCATAATAGACTGCCCGGTTGACAGATTTTGCAACCAGACGGTAATAGTACGGTCACTGCCAGCTGCCTTTACGGGAATAGCAAAGGCGATTACAGCCAAAGCCAAAATAGCCAATAAGAAGCTTTTCTTCATATTTTCTTCCTTTCTTAAAGAGTTTTAAAGATACCTTCCTTACCTTGTCAAATCCAAATCCAATCTAAAGTACATTGTATCACCTCCTTAAATTATTGTCAAGGCCATGTACTGAATGGGTAAATTGACTGGTTAATCTACCAATCTAGCAATTTTATGTTATAATCGTAGTATGATATTTTAGATGTATGAAAGAAATCATACTTGATGTACAAAACCTGTCCGTATCTTTTGATGACAATAAGATCATAGACAATTTAAGTTTTTCCGTAAGAAAAGGCGAGGTCATTGCCATTGTCGGACCCAATGGAGCCGGCAAGTCGGTTCTCTTTAGATCTTTGATGGGACTTATCCCCCACCTTGGAAAAGTCATATGGACGCCAAAACTTAAAATAAGTTACATTCCCCAAAAATTCGGCGTAGAGAAAGACTTCCCCATTACCGTAAAAGAATTCCTCCAGCTGAAGTCAAAAGATCACGCTAAAATGATGTCCGCTCTTGAATCAGTGGGTCTCAAAACAAAAAGTAATGATTATGATAAACATCATATTGAACACCATCTTTTGAAACAGAGAATGGGATGGCTTTCAGGAGGCCAACTCCAAAGAATCCTCATCGCCTGGGCATTACTGGATAATCCGGATGTTTTGCTGTTTGACGAACCGACGGCCGGAATTGATATCGGAGGCGAGGAAACAATATATAATCTTCTCAAAAAACTTAACGATGAAATGTCGCTGACTGTTCTTGTGATATCCCATGATCTTAATATCGTTTACAAATACGCAAATAACGTTCTCTGCCTTAACAAAGAAAAAATATGCTTCGGCCCGCCAAAAGATGTGCTTGATCGGCAGGCATTGATTGAATTATACGGAGGCGAAGCCGGATTTTACGCCCATAAACATAAAAATTAGAAATATGAATGATTTATTTTTACAATTAACAGTCGCCATTCTGATAGGTATAGGCGCCGGCTATCTTGGTTCTTTTATGGTTTTAAGGCGCATGTCTCTGGTCGGCGATGCTTTGTCTCATGTCGCCTTGCCCGGAATAGCTTTGGCTCTTGTATGGAACTTTAATCCTTTCTTAGGAGCGTTTACCGCTTTATTCATCGCAGTATTAGGCATCTGGGCATTGGAGAGAAAAACGGAACTGCCTTCAGAGACGCTCGTGGGCATATTCTTTACAATAAGTTTAGCGGTCGGGCTGCTTCTCACCCCGGAGCCGGAATTGCTT
The DNA here is from genome assembly GCA_038064315.1 of Patescibacteria group bacterium. Lineage (GTDB taxonomy): Bacteria > Patescibacteriota > Minisyncoccia > 2-02-FULL-40-12 > GWA2-44-9 > 2-01-FULL-43-22. The sequence goes on from JBBTTJ010000063.1 coordinate 16,926, forward strand.
GAAGTCCTGTTTGGAGACATATCAACGATAAATAGGACAGATCTTTTAATAACCGCTGTATCCGTCATGGCGATAATAGCAATATTATCATTCATTAAACGTAGTTTAACCATAAGCACTTTATCCAAAGACCTGGCAAAATCAATGAATATACCGGTAAACAAGATAAATTTTGTTTTCCTGCTAATGGTGTCCCTGATGGTAGCGCTCGGTCTAAAAGTAGCCGGGACTTTATTGATGGGTTCATTGGTTATCATACCTGCGGCGGCGGCCAAGAACATAAGTTTAAGCGCTTCAAAGTATATATATTTATCGGCGCTGTTTGGAGCTTTGTCATCCATAGGGGGAATATTTACGGCTGTTTTTATCTCAATTCCGGCCGGTCCCGCCATTGTCCTTGCCAGCGGCCTTATATTCCTCATAACTCTTGCCCTGCGCACACAAAAAGTGTAAATATATTAGACATGAAAGAGTAGATGTCCGATTATATTCATTAGTATTTTGTAATTAGAGTTATTTATACAAAACACTGTATAAATAACTCTAATTACAAAATACCCCGAAAATTACTTGCCTTTCCATGCCTTTAAGCGTTAACGAATTAAAACCGAAAATGTTTTTTATATACGAGGGACAACCTTACATCGTTTTGGAGACCCATCATTTGAAGATGCAACAAAGGCGGCCGGTGGTTCAGACCAGAATGAGAAATATTATAAACGGAAAAGTCCTGGAAAGAAATTTTGCCCAATCGGATGTTTTTGAAGAAGCGGAGATTTCAAAACAGAAAATTAAATTTCTCTACGCTCATCGCAAACAATATTGGTTCGTAAATGATAACGACCAGTCCAAACGTTTTGAATTGGAAGAAGATATTCTTGGAGATTCCACTAAATTCCTTAAACCCGATACTATTCTTGACGCAATATTGTTCGAGGACAAAATAATAAATGTTGAATTGCCTGTAAAAATGGACTTTAAAGTTATAGAAGCTCCTCCGGCTGTACGAGGCGACACCGCTCAAGGCGGAGTCAAGCAGGTCAAAATAGAAACCGGAGCTTCGGTAAATGTGCCGCTCTTCATCAATCAGGACGATATAATTAGAATTAATACCGAGAATGGAGAATACACGGAAAGAGTTGAAAAAGGCAAATAATCAAACCTCTCTAATATTAAATTCGGTAAATTCTCTGCCATCTTCGTTGAAGTGAAATTCTCCTTCTATCTTTTTACCGGCTAGAACAAGCGGCAACCAATGCTTATCGTCAGCCCACATGGAATCAAAAGGTATTTCGCTGTGCTTATACCATTTAGGCATCATCTCCTCTGATTCTGACGGCTCCCCTTCCCAATTTCTAGTTACAAAAATATGGACGTGCTGGTCCCACTCCGGCTTATCTTTAAAATGAAATTTTATATTTCCAGCTTCTTCCAGGTCACCCTCTTTTACGTCAACTCCGATCTCTTCTTTAATTTCCCTGGTTGCGGCCATCTTGATACTCTCCCCTTTATCAACCTTGCCGCCAACACCATTCCATTTGCCGATTGCCGCCCCAAAACCGCTCAAGCTCCGTTTTTTAACGGCCAGCAAAATCTGGCCGCCTTTCAATAAAAAACACAGGGTAACATTTTTCATAATATATCAAAATAGTATCACGATGATACTATTTTGATATATTGACATAAATTCTATAATAATGTCATTATCCATGGAGTTACTTAACATTTCAAGATGCAAGAAAAGAGAGGGGAGAGATAAGAATGATCATCATTGGTAAGATAGAGCCGATTCGTGGAGGCGATGACGATAGAAGAATGATAACTGCATACGAATCCAAAGACGGCGAATTTGAAATAACATATTTCGTCATCCGAAAAACAATGGGAGCCCCTCTGGGCAACCATTACCACAGAGAGAAAAAGGAAACATTCCTAATTTTGAATGGGTCGGGCATACTCACATATGCCGATGTGGTAGAAGTAAACAATAAAGTACGACTTTATTTGGAAAAGCCGGACATAATTGAATTACATGAAGGTACGGTTGTGCAAATTTTGCCCTATACCGCACACGCCTTTCGACTGGAAGAAGGAAGTGTGATGGTTTGTTTCTCTGACAAAGCATTTAATGCCAATGATATGCCATTCTGCAAGGTTATCTGAACAACCATAACAAATATCTTACAGCTACTGACAAAAATTTATACCGTCAGTGGCTTTTTAATTTTAATCTGTAGAATTTTTTCTCTTACCCTTTTTAAGAAATATAAGAATAAGCATGGGTATAATTATCCAAAAGAATAATGCCTCCTTTGTGGCAAAGTAAGCGGAGAGGTATTTCGGCAGATTATTTACTATTTCATCAGGGATAATATTTGTGATTACCGCTATAAGAAGACCTATCTGCGCCAAACTTATCACTGAAACCGAAATTATTGACGAATCGTTAAGCGTAAGGCGTTTGCTGGCGAAAGATTTGTTTAAAATTGTGAAAACAAGAAGATACACGATAAGTAACAAAACTACCCTTGTCGCATATATTTCTTTGGTCACGCCAATCAGATCATGAAGCTGTCGCAGATAGGGGAAGGCCGCATCAAAGGCCAGAGCCACATAAATTCCAAGCAGTGAAATAAGCGCTTTTGTTCTGCCCAAACTTAAACCGTAAAGCACCAAAAATACTAAAAATAATCCGACAAAAAGCGTCGCCGGCCCCACATTAAGTCCTTGGATCAGTTTTGAAAAATCAAATCCTTTTATCACAGACATAAAATCCATTGTTTAAGTATAACATAATTCGCTCAACCAACATCTCTGCTTTGGATAATGTCTCTCGAAAAGCACGACGAGTAACTATCTAAGTTTTAAATGAATTATCAAATCCCCTGCCTGCGCGGGCACGCCCGGTTGACTGTTCTTACCCGCATTGCCGCCCTTGGGAATAGCGATATTGTAATCGCTATCAAAGTTCTCGGGAATAAGAATGTCAATTTTTCTTTTTGCTTTGATCCGCCCGTCGCCTGAACATTTACGGCATTTTTTTTCCGGGAACCGTCCTTTACCGCCGCATTTATGACAAATGCCGACTCGAGTGAAAAATCCGAATGCGCTTCTTGATGTCTGACGCACCTGACCGGCGCCCTTGCATGTCTCGCAGGTTATCATACTGTATCCTCTTTCTATTCCGTTCCCGCCGCACTCCCCGCAAGAATCAATCGCTTCAAATTCAAACGTTTTTTTCGTGCCCAGATCGCTTTTTTTAATACCTACTTCTAAATATAGATTCTCGCCTCTTTGACTTTCTTCCCTTTCTGAAGTCCCGCGAAATCCTCCGCCGAACATATCGGAGAAAATATTAAAAATATCATCCGCTCCGTCTTGTCCGCCCATGCCGCTGAAGAAATCGGAGTAGTTGAAATCCTGCCCATTCTGACTGCCCGCTGAATATCCGCCTTCATTATAGGCAAATCCGAAATTATCATAGCTTGATCTCTTTTTAGAATCGGAAAGCACCTGATAGGCCTCACTTACTTCTTTGAATTTCGCTTCATCGCCGCCCTTTTTGTCGGGATGGTATTGATGAGCCAGCTTCCTGTAGGCCTTCTTTATATCCTCTTGAGAAGCAGTGCGAGGAATACCCAAAATTGTATAATAATCCTTGCTCATAATCAGTTTAATATCAGGATTTAAACAGTTAATCTTTCGCCTTTAATATCGTATTCTTTTATCATAATAAATCCTGTTTTCTTTAATATCCAAAATATACCCACTCCAGCTAAAACCGATAACCACACAAAAATCCAATTAAGTCCCAATAGTATCAGAAAAAGACCGAAAGCCAAAAGAGGAGGAGCATACTGAAAATATGGGCTCAACAAGTTGTTTATCTGCTGAACGGTAACACGGGCTGTTTCAGCGATTACATTCTCCTTTTTCTGGCTCCCGGCTTCGGCCTCTATCTGCGGACCTAGTATTCTGTTTATT
>JBBTTJ010000064.1:0-17397 GCA_038064315.1 Patescibacteria group bacterium
CCGGGTCGTACTTAATTTCTTTTCCTGAATCCGTAACGGCTTTTTTAATTTTTGCTCTTATTGTATCGGGATCATCAGACAGGGCGATGCCTTCGTCGCCGGTTTTTGACATCTTCTTTGCCGGGTTTTGAAGGGACATGATGCGCGCGCCTTCCTCTAAATGCGGTTTTACCGGTTCAAATGTTTCTCCGAAAGCGGAGTTAAACCTTTTGGCTATTTCATTGGTTACATCTATATGCGCGACCTGGTCTTCTCCGACCGGAACCAGATTTGATTTATATAAAAGAATATCTGCCGCCATCAATACCGGATAATCAAGCAAGCCCATGTTATTTATGCCGGTTTTTTCCAGCTGTTCTTTATATGTCGGCAGGCGATCCAGCCAACCGACGGAAGTTATGGTATTAAAAATCCAAGCCAGCTCCGTATGCTGGGGAACTTTAGATTGGCGGATAAGCAATGCTTTATCGGGATCAATTCCGGCGGCAAGATAATCCAAAGCCACGTCCATTATCTGTTGTTGGTATGTTTTGGGATCGTAAGGAGTGGTGATTGCGTGATAATCGGCAATCATGAATATCACCTGATCGGCTTTGTTTTGCAGTTCTATCCAATTCTTTATCGCGCCAAGATAATTACCCAGGTGCAGTTTGCCTGACGGACGAATACCAGAAAATATTTTAACCATATTCATAGAATACCTGAAAACTAATAACCGCTCAAGTGAGCGGTTATTAGTTTTAGACTTCTATTACCACGGGCAGTATCATCGGTCTTCTTTGTGTCTTCTGGAACAGGAAGAGGCCTATCTGATTGCGGAGCTGGTCTCTTATGTCGGTGAGGTTCGGCTCGCGCACATTCTTCTGGCTTTCAACTATCTGGCGGATTTTCTTTCGGACCTGCATAAGAAGTTCCCTGTTCTCTTTAAGATATATAAATCCGCGGGATATAATGTCGGGACTACCTCTTACGGTATGAGTGTTGCTATCAAGAAGCGCGACAATTACAAACATTCCGTCTTCGGCCAGCATCTGTCTGTCACGCAATACGACATTGCCTATATCTCCTACTCCAAGTCCGTCAACAAACACGTAATCTGACGGAGCTTTCTCTTTATCAAACCAGAATTTTTCTTTTTCAAGGTGAATTATGGTGCCGTTGTCGGCGATGATAACGTTTTCTTCCGGTATGCCTTCCTCATTGGCTATAAAGCCGTGGTTGACCATCATTGAATATTGTCCGTGTACGGGCATAAAAAACTTGGGCTTTACCAGATTTATCATTCTGCGCAGATCTTCTTTGTTGCCGTGTCCGCCGGCATGGATATCCATCATTTTATAATTAACCACTTTGACGCCGTTGCGGTAAAGCTGGTCTTTCAGGAACTGGACATTCCTTTCATTACCGGGAACGACGGATGATGAAAATACGAAAGTATCGTGTTTGCGGGGGTGAATGTATTTATGTTCGCCGTTGGCGATGCGCATAAGCACGGCATTGCCTTCACCCTGCGCGCCGGTAACAATGGCGGTGATTTTCTCTCTCGGATAACGGTCAATCTCTTCCATGCCTATCTGCGTGCCATTCTGCATTTTGAGATAGCCGAGCCGTTTTGTAATTTCCACGTTTGTTTTCATTGAATAGCCGTCAATCACAACTTTTCTGCCTAATTTTTCGGATAATGTGATTATTTGCTGTATGCGGTTTATGAGAGAAGCGAAAGTGCCGACGATAAGCATGCCGGTTACTTCGCTGAATACTTTCTCAAGGTTGACGGTTACATCCTGCTCGGATAAAGAGTGGCCTACATTCTCCGCGCCGGTGGAATCGGACATTAAAACAAGAACTTCCTTTTCTTTTCCGAGATCTTCTATTTCTTCCACTTGAGCCGGTTTGTCATTTATAGGCGTTTCGTCAAATTTAAAGTCGGATGTATGGACTACTTTTCCTATAGGCGTCTGTATAACCATAAATAAGTCGTCGGGAATACTGTGGTTGACGCGCAGGACTTTCACCGAAAGCTTGTCGCTTATCTTTATCTCATCTCCAGCTTCTATCTGGATTATATCCACCGGTCTTCTGTCTTTGTATTCTTCAAGCCGCTTTATAACCAGTGCCTTTGTCAGAGGAGAGGCATAAAAGTCGGGATTTCCGATATTAGGCAACAGAAAAGGCAGAGCGCCGGTATGGTCCATGTGGCCGTGAGTGAAGAACATCGCTTTGACCATGTGCTCCTTGCCGCGAAGATATCCTATGTTGGGCAAGATGAAGTCAATGCCCGGCAACTGTTCGTTGGGAAAGCTTATTCCGGCGTCTATAAGTATTATTTCGTCATCATATTGTACAGCCGACATATTTCGTCCGACCTCGCCTAATCCGCCAAAGTGGATGATTTTAAGACCGCTGACCTTTGATTTTTCGGCTTCCTCTACACCGGGCGGCGGATTTTCTTCGCGCAAAACCTTGACCCTTCTTACCGTGGGCTTCATCCATCGGCGTTTCGCGTCTCTTTCCTGTTTTCTTGGGTTAGCTCCTGACCTTGGTCTTTGATGATTTCGACCGTCAGGCCTGGAACTGTTTGTTCCGGAAGTTGCTTCTTTGTCAGAGGCGAGAACCGCCTCCGTTTGAGATGAATTATTATTTTGTTCCATTAAATTTTCTCGCTCTTTAATAAATAAATTTGTTTGCCATTCCGCTTGTGGGTACGGAGAGATTTGAACTCTCACGGGATTGCTCCCATACGCTCCTGAAGCGTACGCGTATACCAATTCCGCCACGCACCCTCGAATTACGCTTATTTTAGTTTTTTGTACTCTTCAATAAGCTCAATTTTTTCGGGGTCAACCCCGATTTTTTTGGCAAAATAATAAGTAGTCCAAAGTCCTAAAATGTAAACATTCAGAATCGTTTCAAGGGGCTCATCGAAAGAGGAGAGATTAACTATGCCGTAATTATATTCTATCTTGTCTAAAATTGCAATAGCCGTGTCAATGTTTTTGTTTTGCCGCGGATCATCGTTTGAGTCCTTAAAGAAAATTGGATAAAATTCGGTTCTTGAATTCGGGTTCCCGGATTTCGGCTCCTTATCGAATCCGGCCAACTCATTATGCGCCATCGCCGGAAAATAATTCCAGAACGCGTGAATTTTGTCATTCTCGTTAAACAGAATTTTCCAGAGGCGGGGAACTAGACGCCATTTATAAGAAGAATAAAGGAGCGGCGTAGAACCATCATTCATATTTTCAGCCAGTTTTTTACCCTCCATCTCTGTTTTTTTTGCATCTAATGAAATTGACGCAAACTTCTCTCCCAGTCCAAGTAATTGAAATAAAACAGCTGTCATATAACCGGCGCCCATTCTCGGTTTTAAGTTATTATCATTGGGAATTATTACCGAAGAGGTTTTATTTTTCCCTGACAATTCCGCCAACTTTCCGCCTGTCGCGATGCTTACCACCGGAATATCGGATTTGACCGCCGCTTCATAAGATGACAGCGTCTCTTCCGTGTTCCCCGACCAGGATATGCACACAACCAGGTCATTCTTTGAGACCCAAGAGGGCAAGTCGTAGTCACGGTGTACATAAAAAACAGGAAGCATTCCGCTTACTTCCTGCCAAAAAATCAACATCTCTCCGGGAATGATAGAACCACCCATGCCGCAAATAATGACTTTCTCGTAGGTTTTGTCTATTTTAACGCTTCGGGCAAGTTTAACGCCTACGGATATTTGTTTTGGAAATTGTAATATCTGTTGTTTCATTGAAAATTATTTCCAAACTCGTTTCGTCTTAATATGCCAATTTTCAATATCTGTGAATCTGTCTGATGGAAGCGAGATGAGATTGCCATTGGAGTTTACGATCTTCTTGGCCTGGCCGTGAATATAAAGCGGATTGTATAGAAATACGGCGGGGGTATCTTCTATTACCAGTTTTTGAAAGTCGTCATATTTCTTAGTCCGTTCTAGGGGGTTGAGCGTTTGCCGCGCTTCTTCAAGAATGGTGTCGGCGGCCTTGTTGTCATAAAGCGCCAGATTTAGGCCGGGTTCTCTTTTTTGTGTGGAATGCCACAAACTAAAAGGGTCCGGGTCCGTGTTCAGTACCGCTCCGAAAAGCAACGCCTCATAGTTCCTGTCTTTTATCGCTTGCTGGAGTTCAGGATTAGGCAGGATCTCAATGTCAACTCGCGCTCCTATAGCTTCCCATTGCTCTTTTATTGTATTAACAACTTTTGTAAGTTCGGACCATGTTGAAGTGGTTATCTTTAAATTTAGCTTTTGGCCTTCTTTTGATAGAATTCCGTTTTCGTCCGGTATCCAGCCGGCCGTTTTAAGTATTGTTTTTGCCAGTCCGGGGTCGTATTCATATTTTTTGATATTGTCAGGTATATCAAGCACTCCGCCTATCATCGGAGAATGAACGGCAATGCCCCTGCCTTCCAGGACGCTTTCAAGCAGGGCCTCTTTATTGGTGGCGTGGCTTAAAGCCAAACGGACATTTTTATCCGACAGCACGGTACTCTTATTCTGATTAAAGAAAACGGCAAAATAGCGCGGGAGCAAGAGTTCTCTTAGGTTGAGCCGTTGTTTGAACTTAACTTGTTTCAATTTATCCGGTGAAATAAAACTTAAACTTTCTATTTCACTTCTGTTGTAAGCGTCTATCATCTCGTCTTCGGAAAAGTAGAACTTCATTTCTATTTCATCAATGAATGGCCTGCCGCCGTAAAATTCTTTATTGGCTGATAATTGGTAAGACAGTATCCTGCCGTCCTTGTCTTTTTTTAGGCGATCAAATTTATAAGGGCCGGAACCGATTGGTTTTAAATTAAGTTCTGAAAGAGCGAAATTGATGGGTTTTATATCCTGCCAAATATGTTTTGGAAGTATTTTTAAGTTAAGGTTATTGAGGAACTGGGCGTATTTCGCCTGTAGCTTGAACATAACCGCAAAGTCATTGACCTTTTCAATCTGGACGCCTGACCAGTTAACGCGTTGCTGGCTTCCATAGTCGGAATTTTGCGCCGTCTTGATGGTGAATATTATGTCGTCAGCGGTAACTTTCTTTCCGTCATGCCAGTAGGCGTTTTCTTTCAGATAAACGGTATAATTCAATCCGTCGCTCGATATCTCATATGACTGCGCCAGGTCCGGCACTATCTTGCCTTCGCCGTTGTATTCAATAAGCCCCGAATAGATAAGAGATACCAGGTCTCTGTCAGTATCATTGGATTGGGAGAGCAGGGGATTGATATTGCGCGGTTCATTGACCATTCCTTCGGTGAATTTGCCGCCGTAAGCCGGCGCCGTTTTCGTGAAATGAAAATAAGAAGTTATCGGTATGGCAATAATAGAGCCGATTATAACGAGTATAAGGGCCGCCACAAAATACCTCTCCTTTTTTGAAAGCACTTTTGGTATGAGCCATATTTTGAGCTTGTTTTGAATTTTTTTGGTTATGCTCTCTTTGATGCCAAGATCATTCTCCTCGTCTTTATTTTTCAAACCAAAAAAGTCATCAAGCTGGTTGTTATCGTTCATTACATTTGCTAAATAATTTTTAAAACAGAAACTGCCAAAAAGAGAACCGCCAGGACTACGGTTGCGTAAAAAAAGAATTTGTCCGCGCCTCTTTTGGTGCTGTATTCTATGCCGCTTCCCCCTAAAGATGATGAAAGCCCGCTTCCTTTTTGCTGAATTAAAATAACCGCGGTTAGAAGAACAGCCAATAATATTTGTGAATAAGTAAGTATCATATTCGTTGATTAATCTATAACTTTACTGAAAATCCTTATTATCGCGTTTACGGCCGCCGTTATTATCGTAGCCCAGACCAAAGCGACTGTATTCTCTATGATCACAAAATTAAAAGTGTAGTCAACTAACCATAGCATAAGAGCGTTAATGACTACAAGAAAAAGTCCGAGAGTAAGAATTATCACCGGCATTGCCAGGAGTTTAATGGGCGGTTTGATTATCTTATTAAGCAACCCCAATAATACGCCGGCAAACAGATATTCTTTAACTCCGCCGGCGATAATGAACCCCGGAACAAAAATATAAGCGGCATACAGAGCAACGGAATTACCTAATATGCTGACTAAAAATCCTATCATAGCTTAACGGCAATCATAGCATTAAGGTCGTATTATTTCAATTTTATGGTAGTTCCAATCCCGCTCTTCCGTGCAGTTGTCTGTGATAAGAGATGGCGAATCGGTGCGCTTCGGAGTCAATCCGCAGAAGCAGATTTTTAACGGTGGCGGGAATTTTTGACAGTAAGACGGGATTATTTTTACCAGTTACAAAAAATTTAATACCCAGATGTTTCTCGTCTTTGGTCAGAGCGATTATGGGGATATTTTTTATAATCTCGCGCGCGGCGTTCATTTGCGCTTTTCCGCCGTCCACCAAAATCAAATCCGGCATTTTCCATTCAGGGTGGTTGAACCGGCGAGTTAATATTTCTTTTAACATTGCCGTGTCGTCAGGAGTGTTTTTTGCGTAAATTCTAAACTTTCGGTATTCGTTTTTGTCCGGTTCTCCGTCAATGAAAACCGCCATTGCCCCCACGGCGTGTTTGCCCTGAATGTGAGATATGTCATACCCTTCAACTCGGCGCGGCAGTTGTTTAAAATTAAATATTTCCGCGAAATTTTCCTTTATTATCCTGGCGTTTTTAAAGACCCGTCTTATTTTTTCTATCTTATTGCGCACTTCTATCGCTTTTTTAAATTTGTCTTTTTTGCCCAAGGCAATCATTTCTTTTTCAAGGTGTTTAATCATCGGGGTCTTTTTTCCGCCAAGTATGTCCTTTAACGCTTTTATATTTTTCTTATATTCTCTCAACGCTTTATGTTCTAAGTTTAATTCCGTTTTTTTCAGGCAACAAAATCCTACGCATTTCCCTATATGATAATTCAGGCAGAAATTGTTATGCGGTTTCTTGCAGGCGCAATAGGGGAACGCCTTTCGCAAATAACGCAGAGTTGTTTTCAGCGCCGCGCCGTCAGTGAAAGGGCCGACGAAGTCAGTGCCTTGCCGAGGCTGGTGGGTGATTGAAATTTTCGGAAAGTTCTCATTGCCAAAAACCACATAAAAGAATTGTTTGTCGTCCCTCAACATTATGTTGAACGGGGGCTGGTATCTTTTTATGTATTGCGATTCCATTATTAACGCTTCTATTTCGGAATCGGTTTCAAGAGTTTTTATGCCGGTTGCCCGTGAAAGCATCTGGAGGATTCTATGGTCGGTTGTTTTTAGGTAAGACAAAAGACGGGCCTTTATATTTGAGGCCTTGCCTATGTAAAGTCCCGATGTCTTAGACATCGAGGATCCTCGATTTGCTAGTTGTGCTTTGTCCCGACCTTGTCGAGGATTCTCGATAGAATCGGAACGCAAAGCAAATCGGGACTTTTTATTGCTCGGGCCGGTGAATATGTAAATACCGGGTTCCGTCGGCGCTTTGCTTATAAATTCTTTTAGAAATGCGGGCATCATTCGGGTTGATATTATACATTAATTTGCGTATATTGACCAGAGAAATTATGGACCCGTTGAGAACATCAATTTTTGCCACGATACTTTACTATGATTCTTTTAATTTCCCGCTTTCGCTGGCGGAGGTTTACAGGTATCTGATAAATCCAAAAAGATTTTCTGTCCAAAGATCTGACCCCAAAAAAGAAGAGATGATTAATATTGAAGCGGCAGAGATTGCCGTTGAACTGGATAAAATGGCAAAGGCGGGACTGATAGGCCATAAGAACGGATTTTATTTTATGTCCGGTAAGGATGAGCTTTATAAAAGAAGAATAGAAAAAGATAAACTGGCAAATAAAAAATGGAAAAAATTTACGGCCATAGTCAAATATCTCCAGTTTGCGCCGTATTTGAGGGCTGTTTTTGCGAGCGGTTCTCTTGCGTCAAATAATCCGGAGATGAAAAGCGATTTTGACGTTTTTGTCGTGATCAGGTCAGGACGCCTTTATACGGGCAGATTATTCTTGTGGCTGATCTCATCTCTTCTCGGAGCCAGACGCGGGCGTTTTGATGTTATTGCTCCCGATAAGCTTTGTTTTAACCACTATGTGACTGATGACAATCTGGAGATACATAGCCGCAGTTTATATGTCGCGCAGTCGCTTGTGAACATGAAACTGGTGATCTTTTCAAATGTAGTTTTTGAAAAGTTAATTGTCTCAAATAAATGGGTTAATTCTTATTGCCGTAATTTCAGACGGCTAAGTTTGTACAGAAATATAAAGCCGAACAAAATCATGCTTGGATTAGCCGGGGCCGGAGAAGCCTTGTTGAATAATTTTTTCGGAGATATCTTGGAAAAAACTCTGATGGCGTTTCAGCAAAAAAGAATAAAGAAGAATCCGGCGACTTATGAATCCGGCGGCCGGATAATTTTTACCGACAAAGAACTTGAATTTCATCCACGGTCTTTTGAAAGAGTCGTTATTGATAACTACAATGAAGGCCTCAAGAAGTTTGGCGTTTTTGGCGTTGAAGAAAATAATTCCGGTCTAACCTGTGGATAAACGACATTCAATGTCGTTTATCCACAGGTTGTGGCGGTAGAGAAAATAACGGAGTTGACAAGCTGTCATTCAAGGTAGTACACTGCTAACACCATGTTGAAAATACAACCTCTATACAATAATATTTTGGTCGAACCGTTAAGAGAAGAAAAGAAAAAAGGGGGCATCATTCTGCCCGATACCGTCGAAAAGGAACGCTCCGAGAAGGGGAAGGTTATTGCCGTTGGCCCTGGAAAATGGGACAAAGAAGGCAAAAGAATTCCATTGGATGTTAAGAAGGGAGATGTGGTTCTTTTCACCAAATACAGCCCGAATGAGATTAAGGTTGACGGAAAAGAATATTTGGTTATCAAAGAAGATGATATGCTGGCGATTTTGAATTAGCTTAAAACTGTAAAATTATTAATTTCTAATTCTTAAAACTATGGCAAAGCAAATTTTATACAAAACAGATGCCCGCGAGGCGCTTAAAAGAGGGGTCGACAAAATCGCTAATGCCGTCAAGATAACCCTTGGTCCCAAAGGTAGAAATGTCGTGCTTGATAAGGGATTCGGTTCTCCGACTATCACCAAAGACGGAGTAACTGTCGCCAAAGAGATAGAACTGAAAAATAAGTTTGAAAATATTGGAGCGGAACTCATAAAAGAAGTCGCTTCCAAGACAAATGACATTGCCGGAGACGGCACTACCACCGCGACAGTTTTAGCGCAGGCGATAGTCGCCGAAGGATTCAGCGCGGTCAATTCCGGCGCCAATCCGCTTGTGCTTAAACGCGGAATGGACAAAGCCGTTGACTGGGTAATTGATTTTCTCAACAAAAGAAAACAAAAAGTGACGGGAGACACGGTCAGAGAAGTCGCTTCCATTTCAGCCAACGATCCCGAAATAGGCAAACTTATCGCCGATGTTTTCAAGCAAGTCGGCAGTGAGGGCGTGGTTACCGTCGAAGAGTCGCAGTCAGCCGAAATGGCTAAAGAAATAGTTGAAGGAATGCAGTTTGACAAAGGGTTCGTTTCCCCATATATGATAACGAATACCGAAAGGATGGAAGCCGCCTTTGAGGACGCTCTTATGCTCATTACCGACAAAAAGATATCATCTATACAGGATATAGTGCCCTTGCTTGAGCAATTGTCTAAAGCCGGCAAAAGAGAACTTGTGATAATAGCGGAGGATGTTGACGGCGATGCTCTTGCTACCTTGGTGGTCAATAAATTAAGAGGTAATTTCCTGACATTGGCCATAAAGTCGCCAGGATTCGGCGATAGAAAAAAAGAAATGCTTGAAGATATCGCCGCGGTTACCGGCGGACAGGTTATCTCCGAAGAAAAAGGCATGAAACTGGAAAGCGTTGAATTGTCTATGCTTGGCAAAGCTCATAGAGTCATCGCTACAAAAGAAAATACCATAATAATAGGAGGTAAAGGCAAAAAGACGGATATAGACAAAAGAGTCGCGCAACTTAAAGCCCAACTCGCCAAGTCAACTTCTGATTTTGACAAAGAAAAAATTCAGGAAAGGATTGCCAAGCTTTCCGGCGGCGTAGCCGTCATTCGTGTAGGCGCCACCACCGAGACTGAATTGAAGGAAAAGAAATTTAGGATTGAAGACGCGGTCGCCGCTACTCGCGCCGCTCTTGAGGAGGGGATAGTGTCCGGCGGAGGCGTTGCCTTGTTTGAAGCGGCAATGGAATTAGACGTGAAAAAAATAAAAGGCATAACTGAATTTGGAGACGAAGCCAAGGGCGTGACAGTTATTAGAGCGGTTCTTGAAAAACCTCTGCGGGCTATCGCCGAAAACGCCGGTAAAGACCCGAATGATGTCGTCCAACAGGTGTTAAAGCTGGAACCTGGTATGGGCTTCAATGCCGCAACCGGAGAGTATGTGAATATGACAGCCGCAGGTATTATTGATCCGTTTAAAGTCGTGAAAGCGGCTTTGACCAACGCCGTATCTGTTGCATCGCTGATACTTACGACAGAAGCGATTGTAGCCGATGAGCCAGAAGAAAAAGACGGCAAGCCCTCCATGCCTCCGATGGGCGGAATGGATTATTAGCCAAAAAGAGCGGCGATATCGCCGCTCTTTTTGCGGGCTTGCTTAGGGCGTCGCTAAGGAGTAAAATTCAAGTTAATGTCTACTTCATTTATTTTAGTCATAATTTTGGTCGTTTTTGGTTTTTTTCTTGCCGGCGCTTATAATCTACTTGTTCGTTCAAAGAACAGGGCAAAAGAAGCATGGGCCGATATAGATGTGCAGTTGAAGAGGCGATATGATTTGATACCTAACCTTGTGGAATCGGTTAAAGGATACGCGGCGCATGAAAGGGAAGTGCTGGAGAATGTTACCAAGGCCCGCTCGGCGGCCATTAATGCCGAACAAAGTGGAAATGTAAAGGAAATGGCGCAGGCCGAGAATATGCTTTCCGGCGCGCTGAAGAGTTTGTTTGCTTTATCAGAGGCCTATCCGCAATTGAGAGCGGTTGAAAGTTTTACTAAACTCCAGGATGAATTGTCTGATACTGAAAACAAGATACAATCCGCCCGCAGGTTCTACAATACCAATGTAATGAATCTGAACACTCAAATAGAGCAGTTCCCGACAAATTTTGTCGCCAATATATTCGGATTTAAAAAAGAAGAATTCTTTGAACTGGAAAATGAAACCGAAAGAGAGACAGTCAAAGTTAGTTTTTAATGGCTGATCTATATTCTCAAAAGGACTCCAATATCCTAAAAACATGGTTGTTGATGACCGTGTTTTTAGTCTTGATAATTCTTATCGGCTGGCTGTTTGGATTTATATATAATTCGCCGGAGATACTGTATTTTGCGGTCAGTTTGAGTTTATTTATGAACTTCTTCGCCTATTGGTATTCTGATAAAGTCGCTCTTGCCATGTCTGGAGCGAAACCCGCGTCCCGCGAAGCCCATCTGGAACTTTTTAGAATTGTAGAGAATTTATCCATTACGGCAGGTTTGCCGATGCCAAGGGTATATGTTATGCCCGGCGGCCAGATAAACGCTTTTGCCACAGGCAGAAATCCAAAACACGCCGCGGTTGCTGTAACGGAGGGCGCGCTGATGAAATTGAACAAAACGGAACTTGAAGGAGTATTGGCTCACGAATTATCTCATATTGGGAATAGGGATATTCTGATATCTTCTGTTGTCGTTGTGCTGGCGGGGCTTATTGCCATTCTGGCTGACTGGTTTTTGAGAGCGAGTATTTGGGGAAATTTCAGAGAAGACAGCAATAATCGCCAGGGCGGAGCGGTAGTTTTGATTTTAGGTATCGTGGTAGCGATATTGGCGCCGCTTGTAGCGACTGTGATCCGTCTGGCGGTTTCAAGAAAAAGGGAATTTCTTGCCGATGCGTCTGGCGCTTTGCTTACCCGTTATCCCGAAGGTCTTGCCGGCGCGCTTGAGAAAATAGCCGGCGACGAAACGCCCATGCGTTACGCGCATAATGGCACGGCTCATCTTTTTATTTCCAATCCGTTCAAAGGTAAACAAAAAACCAGCTGGTTCGCCAGACTTTTTATGACCCACCCTCCGGTGGAAGAAAGAATAAAAATTCTTAGGGGAATGCAAATCTGATTGGCTAAAAATAAAAGAAAATAAAAACCGACTAGAGTCGGGTTTTATTTGACAAAATATATCAAAAGTTATATAATCTTTAGCACCTAATTAAATGCATTTAAGCAGAAAAACAAAAATAGTGGCAACGATAGGTCCGGCTTCCGAAAAACCGGAGATACTGAAACTTCTCATTAAAGAGGGTATTGATGTAGCTCGTCTTAACCTCTCTCACGGCACTCACATGGAGCATCAGGCCAGGATAAACCTTATCCGAAAGTTAAGTAAAAAGAACGGAAGATATGTTGCCGTTATTGCCGACTTGCAAGGCCCTAAGATAAGGATTGGTTTAATGCCGGAGGGCGGAATAGAACTTAAGATCGGCAAGAAAGTTATTATTAATACGGCCATATTCTCATATAACGGCAATGAAATTCCTTTGCCATCAAAAACTTTCAGCAAAGGCGTCAAAAAAGGAGCGCAGATATTAATTGACGACGGAAAGTTATCTCTTAAAATTATAGGTATAAAAGGAAATCTTTTTACGGCCAGGGTTATTAGAGGTGGAATACTCTCATCAAAGAAAGGCGTTAATTTGCCTATGTTGGAAATGGCTTCTGCGGCTCTTGAGAAAAAAGATCGCGCCGATGTGTCTTTTGCCATAAAGGCGGGCGTGGATTATGTTGCGTTGTCTTTTTTACGCCGGGTTGAAGACATAAATATAGTTAGAAAACTCATAGCAGGTTCCGGTATTAAATTGATAGCCAAAATAGAACGGCCTGAAGCGATGGATAATCTGTCCGAAATAATCAAATCCGCCGATGCAGTTATGGTTGCAAGGGGTGATCTCGGAATTGAAACTCCGATTTGGGCTTTACCCGTTAAACAAAAGGAAATAGTAAATACTTCAAGGCAAGAGATGAAACCGGTTATTGTTGCGACTCAAATGCTTGAATCAATGATTGAAAATCCCGTACCAACCCGGGCTGAAGTATCCGATGTTGCCAATGCGGTTTATGACGGCGCAGACGCCGTAATGCTGTCGGCCGAATCGGCTTCCGGAAAATACCCGGTGGAATCAGTAAGAATGATGCGCTTGATTATTGAAGAGACGGAAAAAAGCATTCCCTTTTTCCGCGTTAAAAAAGAAATTGAAAAACTTCCGATTACCCTTTCAGTCGCCCGTTCCGCAAAACATATTGCCTATGATGTCGGAGCCAAATTTATTTTTACCGGCACAGCCAGCGGCTATTCGGCCCGGGCTGTTTCTCATTTCAGGCCCAAGCATTCCATATTTGCTCTTACTCATGACGAGAAAATTGCCCGTCAACTGGCTTTGGTTTGGGGAGTGATACCGCTGGTGGTTAAAGGCAAAACCGTTTCATCTCTGTCTGTTATTGCTGAAAATATTCTCAAAAAGAATAAGACCGTTAAAAAAGGGGATAGAATTGTTTTTGTTTCCGGTCTCAAGATTGGCGCTGTCGGTCAAACCAATAACATAAGCGTTATTTGGGTAAAATAATAAACGGCTATGCGGCAGGTCTATTCTATGTCTATGTTTATTGAATAAATCTCTCAAAAAATATAGAATATTCATAATTAAATACATACATTGGAGGGGTCGCATAGTGGTCTAGTGCACCGCCTTGGAAAGGCGGCAGACTCGAAAGGGTCTCGAGAGTTCAAATCTCTCCCCCTCCGCCAGATGTCCAAGTTTGAACCGAAGCAAAATAAGGGGTTTAGGACTAAGGTTATAATCAGATTATGAAAGTCATCAATACATATTCATTCAAGGGTGGAGAGAAATTTCTCCAAACAAAACATCCAAAAGAATTGGCAGAAATTTTTGAGGCAATCAAAAACCTTGATGCCACGACCTGCCTTACGAAAGAAAGTGCTGAAAAAACAATGAAGGGTGCTTTACTTTTTTCACCTCGTGATATGAACCATCATTTGAAAACTGCTTTGCATAAGGAAAATTGGACAGCAAAAGCAAATGATAAGAAAAAAGAATATGCCGAACCTCGTCACGCTTTTGGTAAGGGGCGTTTTCGTGAGATGGATGGGATGAAAAATAAAGTTGGTTTAGAAATACAATTTGGAAAATACGCATTTATGGGTTATGACATATTTTCTAAGATGATCATCTTCAAAAATCTTGGATATATTGAATGTGGGATAGAAGTAGTCCCTGCTGAGGAGTTAGTTAAACAAATGTCCACAGGTGTTTCTTCCTTTGACCAGCTTCTTGTTGATTTTAATAACAGAGGCGAAAGTAATATTGATATTCCTGTTTTTGTAATCGGAATTGGATTAACAGATAAAGAAAAAGAGAAGGCGCAAGCTCTCAAAGCTCTTTTTAAGAGTAATAAAAAAGAAGCTCTAACTTCAATCAAATTGAGAAAATATCGTGGATCAAACCCCGGACCCAAATAAACTTTCTCTAGTTTTTTTAAATTCTTCTGGTAGTTCAGCAAGTTTGACACTACTTGTCGGTTGATAAACAGGAGTACCCATTAAACGACGGCTTAGCGTGCCATCTGCGACAGCTTTTATGCGATCCTCAGCAATATCTAAATATTCTTTCATAATATCTGAACCATACCCTTTTCGATTATGAATGACCGCCGCACATATTGCACTTCCTACACCTAGATAGGGGTCAAGGACTATATCGCCAGGGTTTGTCATAGACAAAACAAGTCTCTCAATTAACTCGATAGGAAATTGACAAGGATGATCTGTTTTTTCTGGGTGATTATTTTTGACATTAGGAATATCCCAAACATCCTCGGGGTTTTTGCCGAGTGGATTCCCAGATAGAGTCCCGTATTTATCGTTTTTTTTAAAGTTCTTTTTTCCTGGATATTTTTGAGGGACACGAACTGGGTCTAGATTAAATGTGTAATTATCAGTTTTTGTGAACCACACAATTGTTTCGTGTCGTCCAGAAAATCTTTTTGTACAATGAAGACCGTGCCCGAAACGCCAAATAATACGATTTCTGAGTTTTAATCCAAATTTTTTACAAATATTGTAAATTAGCATATCAAGTGGAAAAACTTCTCCATCTTTTCCAATATGGTTTCCGACTTGCCAGCAAATACTTCCATCATCAGATAAAATTCTGACAGCTTCCTTAATTGTTTCTTCTTGATCTGCAAGATAAACATCTAACTCTCTTCTTTTTTCATATTCCTTACCAATGTTATATGGAGGCGAGGTTACAACTAGCTTCACAGATTTATCCGGCAATTGACGCATCAAATCAAGGCGATCACCCAAAAAAAGAACTGCATCAGCATCACTGGTCGGTTTACGCGAAATCTTTATTTTCTTTTGTGGAAGTAATGATGTTTGTGATACTTTTATAATTGGTTTTTTATTAGTCTTAACTTCTGAAGTGTCTGTCTGAATCACATCTAAAACAACTCCTTGAATTGAAATTGGTACACCTCTATCAATAATAATTGGCTCCATGCTTTTATTTGCTGGTTGAAGTCGTATATGTCCTTTTTCCTGATAAAACTTTTTCAGTGTTGCCTCTTGATTGTTGATTAAAGCAACTACTTTTTGTCCGTTATCGGCAGTTTCTTGATGTCTTACTAAAACAACATCGCCATCATTGATATTTTCATCGATCATACTATTTCCTACAACACGAAGAGCGTAGACTTCTGATGAACGCGGAATTTTATTTTTAGGAACAGCAATCATCTCCTTGTCTTGAATGGCTTCTATCGGCTGTCCAGCCGCGATTGTGCCTAAAATTGGAATACTGACCAAATCCTCATTTTTATTATTTTGAATTGTCTCAATGGAGTTCTTCTTACCTTTTTGTTTCTTTAAATGCCCTTTCTTCTCAAGAAATTTTACATGCTCGTGAATGGTCGGAATAGAAACATTAAAATGCTTAGCTATATTGATTAAAGCGGGCGAGTAATTTTTTTGTTTTTGAAATTTTCGTATATACTTGTAAATCTCATTTTGTTTTTTTGTAAGCTGTTTATTTATCATAATATATTTGACTTCTTATTATGTAATAGATTATACTACCTAAACATAACCTAAACAAGTTTAAGTTATCCCCATTATTAGATTAACCAACACTTTATGGAACCTGACAACAAAAACACAGAGATAGAGAACATACTTACAAACGCAAAACAAAAATTCAGTGAGCTTGAAACGGAATACACTAATTTTACCGATTTAAAAAATAAACTGAAAGAGAAGGTGGAAAAAATTGATACATTAGTTTCCTCTTCTGAAGGCAAGTCTCAAGAAATAATAACTCTATTGGCTTCCGTAAATACAACAAAGCAAGAGGCTGACTCCTCCCATTCAAGAATCAATACTTTAAAAAGTGAGATTGAGAATTTTTATACAACTTTCACAACCCTAAAGACTCAAATTGAGGATCCGACAAATGGACTTCAGGCGGGCATTGATTGGTCTCAGCTGAAAAAGGATGAAATTTCAAAACAATATGAGGAGATAATTAAAATACAAACAAACGCTGAAAATCTAAAAACAGAAATTGAAGAATATAAGAAAACTGTTGAAAAATATAAATTAGATAGCGAGGAATTTAAAAAGAGTATCGCTGAAACTTTAAATTTTGTTACTTCGAGTAGTCTTACAAGTTCATTTATTGAACGCAGAGAGACAATTAAAAAATCTACTAACTTTTGGTTGTGGGTAACAATTATCAGTACATTATTACTTGGTGGAGCGGTATTATATATTTATTATTTGCAAGTCAATAATCAAGACAGTCAGAATTGGCACGCATGGTATCGTTACCTATTTACTTCACCTCTTATATATTTGGTTTATCTATCTTCTAAAAATTACAAACTGGAAAGAGACTTGCAAGAAAAATATGCTTTTAAGGCAGTGCTCTCAACCTCATTAGAATCTTACATTAAACTGCTTAAGGACAAATTTCCAGATGATACGGATCAGTTACTTAATTTGACTTTGGATACTATTGGAAAAATATATAAGGAACCTTATATTGAGAATAAGCAAAAAACAAAAATCTACTTTGGGTTTAAAAATATTATCAACGGAGGTATTGAGCTTGATAATAACATTGAGAAAGAAGTTAAAGAGCAAGTTGCTGAACAAAAAGAGTAAAGGGAGTGCTGTTCGTGCGCGCACGGGTGGGCAAAGCGTGTGCGTACTCGCACACGCTGGGGTAAGCACGATGCATTTGAGCCTCGGACATTTCCGCTAGGGCGTCCATGACTAAAGGATGAGCGC
>JBBTTJ010000065.1:0-17743 GCA_038064315.1 Patescibacteria group bacterium
AAAAATCTATTAGTAAAACTTTTCCAATTATATTTCTTCACAAATTCAGACCCCCCGGATCTTATTTTATCTATTTTTTGATTTTCAGTTAATGCTTGTTTTATCGTCTTATAAATATCATCCACATCTCCGCTTTTTGAATAAAACGCATATTCTCCAAACAGCTCATGCCCCAACTCATTATCGGCGATGATCGGCGGAACACCAAATGTCAATGCTTCCATCGGCGGCAGTCCGAATGCTTCTCTGTCTGAAACATATACCAATGCCATTGCTCCGGCATATAATTTTGCCAGTTCCTCATTGCTTACATATTCTTTGTAAATTATGGTTTCACGGCCCAATTTTTCATTTATCTTTAATATAAGATCTTTAATGGTCGGCATTTCGTATTTATCAGGTCCGACTATGATAAGTTTCAGAGTTAAATTTTCTCCGGCTATTCTCTCAAACGCCTGAATTGTCTCTTTTGCGTGCCTTCTCGGGAACATTTGGCCTACGAAAAGGATATAATTATCCGATTCACGAATATCCCAACCAGATTGGGTCTTCAGAAAATCTATTCCCAAATGATTTACGAAGATTCTATCTGATTCAATGTTATACAGTTTAGCAATATTTCTTTTTGATGTTTCCGATATGGCTATAATTTTATCGGCGAATTTAGCCGTCCACCAGCCGAATATTCTGTAGGCCAGCCGATACCGTAAAGACAGATTGCTGGTATGCGCCTCGTAATACACATCCTCCGTAAGAACTACCAGCGACTTCCCGAATGCGATTATCGGGAGCATGTAATTTGGCCAGAACATCAGATCAGGCCGATCGAACCAAAGCCGAATAGGTAAAAGCGCGAAATAATATATTGGAAAAAGGCGATTTTTGAAAAAAGGCACCGATACCAGCTTTGTTTCAAAAATAGGCGATTTTAAGAACTGGAATTCCGGGATGTTATCCTTAAAATAAAGAATAATGCGATAATCATTTCCCAGCTCTGGTCGGCCGGATATTTCTTCTAAAAGTTTCACTATTATTCTTCCGATCCCGAACACAGGGTTTTTACCCTCTATGGATTCACACTCAATTCCAATTTTAAATTTTGCCATATTTTCTTTTATAAAAATCTAATACGCCGGACAATATCGCTTTTGACTCTTCTTTGTTTTTACTTATTGCTATTTTGGCAAGTTGCTTAATTAAAACCAGCCAACTCCATGGCCAGACAAGAAATTTAATATACCATGGACCATTCTTAAAGTTGAAATATATTGCGTTACGGTAATGGTATCGCAATAATAAAGGCGAACCGAGTTTTTTTGTTGAAGATGAAACATGGTGATTTGCGGTTAAATTTTCGGCAATTGAAATATTAAATCCGGCTTTTCCGGCCCTTATTGAAAAATCAGCGTCCTCAAAATAAAGAAAATACTTTTCGTCAAGAAGACCGATTTTATCAAAAACATCCTTATGAATAGCCACAGCTCCCCCGATTGCATATATCTGCGGATAAGCGACCTGCGATGTCGGTATGTGAATAAGCGTCGGTTTTAGCCATTGGATTTTGCCGCAATAAGCAATCCTGCTTGCTCTGACCGAAGTCGAGGGGCCTGCCCTGAGCGAGGCCGAAGGGCCATCCTCTATTAACGGTATGCCGATAATGCCGGTTTTAACGCTCAAAATGGCCTTTAAACGCTCTATAAATCCTTTTTCAACCCATGTGTCATTATTGAGTAAAACAATCCAATCAGAGCTATTTTTAAGGGCTTGGCGTATGCCTATGTTATTGCCCCCCGAAAACCCAAAATTCTCCCTATTTCTGATTATTTGTATCTGCGGATAACCGTCGTGCGGTGTTGGTATGCGAACAAGCGTGGATTTAATTTTATCAAAATCAGCTTCTTCCGAGGCATTGTCAACCAGTATAATGTTAAAATCATGATCGGTCTGTTCATTTAAGGATTTGATCAACTCGGCCGTCTTTTCCGAGCCGTTATAATTAAGAGTTATTATTGATATTTTCACATGCTGATTTTACTGGAATTTAATAAAATTTTCAATTTCTTTTTTGAATATTTCCTTTGAAAAATTATCGGCTCTTAATTTTATCAAATTGGGCTTATAGTTGTGAAAATTTTCGTTCAGCCGTCTCACTCCGTCGGCTAACGCTTCCGGTATCGGGTCATCAAAGAATTCTCCGGTTATGCTTTCAAGAAGCGTCTCCATAGCCCCGCCCTTTCGCAGGGCGAGCGTGGGTATTCCGAATCTCATCGCTTCTATCGGCGTTAAACCAAAGTCCTCTTCCTGCGGCATTATGAACGCTTTGGCGTGACGATAGTAAGTTGCAACGGAATTATCGTCCAGGCGTCCTAAGAGTTGAATATTTTTAGCTTTGCCTTTTGAGATTTGACCTTTGTATTTTGCGTACTCCGGTCCGTCTCCTATTATCACGAGTTTATATCCGAGTTTATTGAACGCGTCTATAGCCACATCAATATTCTTATGCCGGAAAAGCCGTGAAACAATTAGATAATATTCTTCTTTTATTGGCCTATCCGAACTGCCTTCAGGCAATTCCGTGGCCGGAGGATAAATTACTTTGGCGTCTTTTTTGTAATATTTTTGTATTCTTGACCTGACTGTTTCTGAAATAGCGATAAATTCATCCACTCTGTCTGCCGCTTGTCTGTCCCATATGCGCAGCAAGTGTTGAGATAATTTGGTTAGGATGCTCTTGCTGGTATATTCAAATTGTCTATCCCATAATTGTCTTGTCGGGCTGTAACAGTAGCAAATGTGTCTTGTTTTCGGCCTTAACACCAGACCTTTTGAAAAAAAAGCCGATGATGAAATAACCATGTCAAAATCGGCCAAGTCAAATGATTCTATCGCGCTTGGCATTAGGAGGGCGGCGTATTTATAATGCTTGTTTATAAAAGGGAATTTTTGGAGGTAACTTGGTCTTATTTCAGCGTTGAAAAGATACTTTTCCTTGAATTCTTTATTATAGAAAAGGGTATATATGGGAGCATTGGGAAATATATGATGCAACTCAATTAAAACGCGTTCCGCGCCACCGAGAGTATTTAACCAATCGTGAACTAGAGCTACCTTCATCTTTTTGCCATGATGTTCTTCTTGTAGGAATCCAGGTTTGACAGCACTATTCCTGTACCTCTGGCGACGCAGAAGAGCGGGTCGTCGGCCACTCTCGCCGGCACGCCGGTAACTCTGGTTATTAGAGCGGTAATGTTTTTTAGCTGGGCTCCTCCGCCTGATACCACGATTCCCCTATCCATTATATCAGAGCATAATTCCGGAGGCGTAACCTCAAGAACATTCTTGATTATTTTAACTATCTCGCCCAGATGTTCGCCAAGCGCTTCCGTTATCTCATTTGAAGTTATTTCAATTGTTTTCGGATAGCCGGTGACCAGATCTCTTCCTTTTATATTTATTTTATCTTCCTGGATTTGTTTGACCGCGCTGCCTATGTTCATTTTTATAAGTTCTGCGGTTCTTTCTCCTATTGCGAGGCCGTGGTTCTTCTTTATATATTCCACTATCGCCTGATCCATTTTGTTCCCCCCTATTCTTACCGATGACCAGCTGACTATTCCACCGAGAGAAATAACTGCCAATTCAGTCGTGCCGCCGCCTATGTTCAATATCATGTTACCTGCCGGGTTGTTTATGGGAATTTTTGCTCCAATGGCGGCAAGCACCGGTTCTTTAACGAGATAAACCGCTTTTGCTCCGGCATTCAAAGCCGCTTCGATCACTGCCCTTTTTTCGTTTGAATTAATGCCTGCCGGGACGGAAATGAGAACTTCCGGCTTTACGAAACTCAAAAATCCACCCGCTTTTTTTATAAAATATTTGAGCATCGCTTCAGCTACCCTGTAGTCGGCTATTGCCCCGTCAATTAGCGGTTTGGAAGTGATGATGCTGTCTGGCGTACGGCCTATCATTTCTTTGGCCAGATTGCCTACGGATATTACCTTATTATCCAAAACGGAAATAGCCACCACTGACGGCTCATTAATGACTATTCCCTTTTTGGGCATGAACACTACGGTGTTAGTTGTTCCCAGATCAATTCCAATCTTGGCCATGTTTCAAATTTAAATTCGCCTGATGTCCGCGCCTATTTTTCTTAGCCGTTCTTCTATTTTCTCGTATCCTCTGTCTATTTGGTAGATATTATTAATTACTGATCTGCCTTTCGCGCAAAGAGCCGCGATCAGATATGCCATTCCCGCTCTTATATCCGGACTTTCTATTTCTCTTCCCCTTAATGCGGTCGGACCGTTTATTTCTATTCTATGAGGATCGTATGTATGAATATTTGCTCCCATTCTTTTTAATTCCTCCGTCCACATTAATCGCCCTTCATATATAGTTTCATGGACAAGTCCGTTTCCTTTTGATTGGGTTAATAACACGCAAACCGGCGCTTGTAAATCTGTCGGAAAGCCGGGATATTCATGCGTCTTTATATTTACTGAATTTAATTCTGACGGAATGACCTCAACGCTATTTTTTCTTATTTTTAAACCGGCGCCGGTTTTTTTAAGCATGTTCAGAATAGCGTCCAAATGCTTCGGCTCGCAATTATTTATGATAATATTGCTTTTCGTTGCCGCGGCAAGTATCACGAAACTCCCCGCCTCAACCCTGTCAGGTATAGTTTTGTGACTTCCGCCCCGCAATGCGGCAACACCGTTAACAGTGATAAAGGAAGTGCCCGCTCCCTTAATTTTAGCTCCGCATTTATTAAGAAAATCGGCTAAACTTTTCACTTCCGGCTCACAGGCGCAATTTTTAAGGGTGGTTTTGCCTTTTGCCAGCGCCGCGGCCATTATCAAACTCTCCGTTCCGGTTACGGTAATATTACTGAAAATAAATTCTGCGCCTTTAAGGCGGGGAGCGTTTATTTCGTAGAGTTGTTTTTTTTGGGATACTTTGGCGTCCATGTTTTTATAACCGTCCAAGAATTGGTCTATCGGTCTTTTTCCAATAACGCATCCGCCCGGATGCGGAAAAGAAACTTTGCCGAGACGCGCAAGAAGAGGCGCCGTAAGCAGTACGGATGCCCGTATCTTTTCGGCTATTTCAGGGTCTATTAAATTAGAATTTAAATTTTGCGCTCTTATAAGATACTTGCCGTATTTTAATCTCTCAACCTGGCATCCCAGTTTTTTCATCAATTCCAGCATTCTTTTCGTATCTTCAATTTCCGGCACATTGCTTACGGTTACCGGCTGTGAAGTGAGCAGAGACGCGGCAAAAATAACAAGAGCGTCGTTTTTTGCTCCCCTGACATCTATGATTCCTTTAAGTTTTTTCCCGCCGTTTATTATTAATTTTTCCATGTTTATTAAGAATTTCTAAGATAGTATAGACGCTAAACGCCAAAAGTATATGATTTTTAGCCGTATAATGCAAATTTATTTTTAAAATAAAAATGGCCGAATTATGTAATTAATTCAGCCATTCAAAAAGGTGTTGAGAACAAGCAAATGCATTATTAAGATACAGAACATGATTATATTTAACGGATAGAAACAGGCGGTTAATCTTATTCCGTATGCTTTTTTATATCCGTAAAAATAAAGTATTCCAGCCGTGATAATAGAAATAATTTTTGAGATGAACAATCCCGGGGCGATTCCGGTCTTACTGATAAGGAACGTTACGAAAGGGTTCATCTCATAATTTATTCCCAGGGAGGAATAAATTATACCCAAATAAGTCAAAATACCGTCAGCCAATTGCAATGCTATAAATATCGCCATTATTCCTGCTCCTCTCTTTTTAAGAAACTCCGGTCTTTGCAATAGTATACCGGGAATTATATACAAAATTATATACTTTGTCAATCTTTAAAAATCCGGTTATTAGGGTATAATAAAAGTATGACTAAGCGTGTAAAACAAGTACTTTTCTATTCCGCGGTGGCGTTTTTTTTGATTTCAAACTATGTGATAATTCTCTATGCGCAGGGATACAAATACAGCTTTTTGGAGAACAGGTTCTTCAGAACCGGAGCGATCTATCTAAAGACCAACACCACCGCCGATGTTTATGTGGATGATAAATTGCTTGGTAATACTTCTTTTTTTAATAATTCTTATCGCCTGGAAGGTCTTTTGCCAGGCAGATATATTATAAGGATACAACAAGATGATTATTCAATCTGGCAGAAATCTGTAACCGTAGATGAAGGATTTGTCAGCGAATTTTCTAAAATACTATTGCTTTCTCAAAGCGACGGAGGTCTTGAAGAATTGGATAAAGAGATATCTTTGATATTTCCATCTCCTGTGCCGGCGCCGTCATCATTAACCGCATCAGCGAGTCAGCCGTTTGTTCTCAAAAAGGGCGCGCTTTCAACTTATGCCGATGAACCCGAAAAGATAGCGGAGAATGTTAAGGGTTTCGCGCTTTCAAAAGACAAGAATAAACTTGCCTGGTGGACGGCCAACGAAATTTGGGTAATGTGGCTCAAGGATGCCGGCTACCAGCCGTATCACAAAAAGGGAGACAAAGAACTCATTACGCGATTTTCCACGCAAATAAAAAAGGCGGCCTGGTTCAGGGATGAAGACCACCTTATTGTTGATTCCGGCGGATATAAAATACTGGAAACAGATATTCGCGGCGGAATCAATATCTTTAAAATATAATATTTCGGATAACAGCAGACCCTTAAGAGGGTTTGCACTTTGACGGATCCAATTGTTCTAGCTTTTTTGCTTCATATTGACACAACCGGAGCACGGCCATGCATTTATTTAATTCTTTAATTATCTTCCTGAACATATCTTCGCCAAAAATAGCCACTAAAGCGATATTCAAAAATTCGAGATATGCTTGGATCTCCATACTATTGAAACTTCTGATATTGTTGTCCATTTTTTCCGACTGAATCTTTGAATAAATTTCATATTCTATTTCAATAATATTTTTTTGTGTAAATTTTTCTTTGAACAATGGATCGGTAGAGTCATAGTTCGTATGCAGATAGTCGGAGATTTTTACAAGCTTTTCTCGGAGCTCATCAATATATTCTAAATAATCAATCGGTACAAGGTAAATAGTCTCTCTGTCTATGCTGGCAAAAATAATCGCCAGACAATGGGCTCTGTTTATCATCCCAAGTATCTCTTCGGGACGATCCTGTTCACAGGTAAGTTCCTGGATCACGCTCTGAAAGATCTCATACTTACAAGACAGAAGCTCTTCGTTTAGATTACCGCCCAAAAAGTTTTTAAAGAATATTGTTCTGACCGCTTCCTCTGTCATTTTACCCCCTTTAGCAGATAACTGTTTTAAACAGAATAATATAAATGAGCCAAAAAGTCAATGAACCTGGTTTTTGGGATTTTTGGGAAGAGAAAGAGCGAATTCATAAAGCGTTTTGATATGTTGGCGGATATAGTTTTCTAATTTTTTCATTTGTTCCTTATCGCAAGGGACTAGAAAATTTACTTCGTTTATTAAGCCCTTTTCAAATTTTTCCAGATTAGCATTTTCCATGTATTCTCGGTCGACCGCCTTAATAATTTTCCTTAGAGTTTCTTTATAATCGCCATTTTTGAGTTTAAGCTTTTTACCCATTTTATCTCCTCTTTTATTTTCGATTTTAAAATAAACTATGGCGAGAATATCATAATTTAGTAATAATGTTAACGGCTAAAATGAATCCTCCTCGCGGTAAACCGCGAGGTATCAAGAGGAGGCTTCGCCTCTTGATACCGCCGCAAGCGGCGGAGTATTCACTCCTTTTAGCTTCGCTCGGACAAAATGGAAATTAATTTCCATTTTGCTCCTCGCTAGCAAAAATAAAAAACTGCCCGTTAAGGCAGTGAATCTATAAGTACAACCTATAGTAGTTGCTTTCACGGATCTTTCCTATCAGTTCAAAACCTAATTCTTGATACATATGATTTGTTTCTTTGCGGCGAGGATGGCTCGTTAAGCTGATAAACGAACACCCTTTTTCTCTCGCCATTGTTATCAGGTGTTCCATTATATTCTTTCCCAGTCTTATTCCGCGATATTTACTGTCAACTACGACATCTTCTATCATCGCGCTTGTATTAAGCAGAAAGCTTCTAACGGCTAAAGTAGCCATGGCAATGGAACGGCCTTCGGTGTTTGTTATTACCACAACAAACACACCGGACTGATCTAACATCTTTTTTAAGGCCGATGTTTCTATTAGTTTCGGATTGCTGGTAAGTTGTTTTAAAAGTTCATTTATGTCGTGGATTTGCCGATCTGTCGGATTTCCAGCCAATACTTCAAATCTTAATGGATCCATAAATCCCTCCCTCAAAATGTTATTGCTATCTCTTTGCCCATCTTGGGGCTTTCCTTGCTTTCTTTAAGCCGTATTTGCGGCGTTCTTTGGCGCGCGGGTCGCGGGTAAGATAACCGGATTTCTTGAGCTTCTTGCGGAAGTTGTTGTCAAATTCTACGAGGGTGCGGGCAAGGCCGTGCTTTATGGCGCCGGCCTGGCCTGATTTACCTCCACCCCGGACTACTACGGTTGCTTTGAAGCGGTTGATGGATTTGAGCTTTCTTAACGGTGATTCAACGATGCTCCATAAATTGGCATCGGTAAAATACTCAATATAATCTTTTCCATTTACGGTTATAATCGCCTTTTCTTCATTTGCCGCGTTTGTTTGCGAAGGCAGGCCTGCTTGCGCAGACAGGTCGGTGGCCTTTTTCGTATATAAACGCACCTGGGCGATAGATTCTTTCCTTCTCCCTACGGCTTTGTAATATTTTTCTCCTGCGGACTTCTTATCTTCCATCGGTAATGTTTCAACTATAACCTCAGCCTCTTTCTTAGGAGCTGTCTTTTTAACTATTTTTTTGATTATTGGTTTCTTGACGATCATAATTAATTAACGACTTTCAGGTTTTTGATAATCTTATTTCTAGTTTTATTATCCGGCAACATTCTGTAAACGCTGTATTTCAGAACTTCAGCCGGATCTTTCTCCCACCTCTCTTCTAAAGTTTGTGATTTAATGCCGCTGTGGTAGCCGGAGTATCTATAATACACCTTATTTTGCAGTTTTTTGCCTGTGAATTTGACCTTTTTCAGATTTTTAACCTTTACTTCAAATTCAGGCGTAATGTTTGGCTGGTAGCCGGCCAGATGCTTGCCGCGCAAAAGCACCGCAATTCTGCTTGCCAGTCGCCCCAATGATTGATTTGTAGCGTCAATTTCAATCTTAGTCATGGTATTTATGCCGTAAATTCAATAATTGCTGTCGGGGAACCGTCGCTCTTTCTCCGTTCCAGCCGGATAACTCTCGTATATCCGCCTTTTCTGTCGCCGAACCTGGGTGCTATCTCATCCATCAGTTTGGTTACGGTCTTTGGATGGAAAGTCCTCATCAATTCTCTTCGTGAAGCTATATCGGCTTTCCTGGCTGTGGTAATTAATTTATCGGCGAATGAAGACAACGACTTTGCTTTTGCCGATGTAGTTTTTATCTTGCCATGATCTATAAGAGCTGTTGCTAAGCTTTTATACAAGGCTTGTCTTTGTCCGCTCTTCCTGCCAAATTTTCTATGATTACCTCTGCGCATAAAATAGTTCTCTGTATTTATTTTTTCTTTTTTATCGTTCTTTTTTTCTGTTTTTCAGGGGATTCGCTGTCATTTTTTTCCGGAAGTTCAATCGAACCGATGGTTTCGAAATGTTTTACTATTATTTCCGATGCTTTTTTCAACGCGTCTTCCGGTTCTATCGAACCGTCGGTTTCAATATCTAAAGTTATTCTGTTGTAATCAATCCTCTGACCGACGCGGACATTATCTACGGTAAAATTAACCATCCTGATAGGTGAAAAGATCGCGTCTATGGCTATTGCTCCTATTGCCAGTTTATCTTTCTGCCTCTGCTCCACAGGCATGTAACCGACGCCTTTTTCAATATCCAACTCCATTTCAAATCCGGACTTTTTATCGGTTAAAGTTGCAATGTGCTGATCCGGGTTTATGATTTCCACATCCGAAGTGGCCTTGATGTCGGCGGCGGTAATCTCTTTGTCGCCTTTAACGCTTAAAGTTACTTTTACAGGTTCTTCAGAGTGAAGTTTAAATCTGATCCTTTTAACATTAAGTATTATCTGTATTATGTCCTCCATAACGCCAGGAACGGTAGTGAACTCATGGTCAACGCCCTTTATCTTAATTGATGTAACCGCCGCACCCTCCAAAGATGACAAAAGCACCCGTCTTAAGGGATTGGCGATGGTTGCGCCATATCCTGGCATAAGGGGCGATATTTCAAAGGTGGCTCGATTGCCTTCTTTTTTAATCGTCCTTACTTGTTCCGGTAACTGTATCATATAATTTATTACATATTACGCATTACGAATTTAAATCAAATCCGTAACCCGTAATCAATAATTTAATAATTTTATCTACTATAATATTCTATTATGGCTTGCAGGTCGGTCGGATTGATACCGCTATCGTCCATAGACGGGTGACCTTTGACCCTACCCGCTATCTGGGTCTTGTCTATTTCCACCCATGCCGGCGCTTCATATTTGGCAAGCCATTGCGGGACTAAGGCAGTGAAGAACGCCGACTTCTTACTGCCTTCTCTTATTTTTATTTCATCTCCAATCTTTACTCCATATGACGGTATGCTGACTTTTTTGCCGTTTACCAATATGTGTCCGTGGTTGACTAACTGTCTTGCCTGGTCTCGCGACTGGGCAATGCCAAGCCGGTAAACTATATTATCCAATCGACACTCAAGTTTGTTCATTATGGCTTCGTAAGGATTATTCTTCTTTTTTGATTCAAGAATTGATTTGACATTGTTTTTGAACTGCTTTTCCAGCATTCTGTAAATATTCCTAACTTTCTGTTTTGACTTAAGCTGTTGGCCGTATTCGGATAACTTTCTCGGCCTCTTGCTTTTTACCGGGCCATGCATGCCTGGCGGGTAGGGCTTTTTGACTATAGCCGCCTTGGGCGACAGGGAACGCTCCCCTTTCAGAAGGAGCCGCTCGCCTAAACGGCGTTCTATTTTTTCTTTTGGTCCGGTATATCTTGCCATTTTATTATATTTAAATTAAATATTTAAACTCTGCGCGGTTTAGGCGACTTAACTCCATTATGGGCTATGGGCGTTTTATCCATTAAACCGGTGATGTTAAGTCCCATTCCGGCCAATCCTCTTACGGCTGATTCGCGGCCGGGACCGATGCCCTTAACTATTATTTTTAAATTAACAAGATTATATTTGCTTGCTTTTTCAATTACATTCTTAGCTACCAAATTTGCGGCGTAAGGAGTGGATTTTTTAGCGCCCTTAAACCCCAATGATCCTGCTGATGACCAGGCAAGGATCTCGCCTTTTGTATCTGCTACCGATATCATGGTGTTGTTATACGAAACGATGATATAAGCCACGCCATTGATAACCTGTTTTTTAGAACTTTTTTGGGATGCGCCAACAGAAGGCTTTTGGGTGCCTTCAGTTTCGGTTGTTTCTTTGGTAATGATTTTTTTCTGTCCCATATTTTATGTTTTCTCTGACGCTGACTTTCTGCCGGAACCCATGGTCTTGCGCACATTGCCTCTGTTGGTGCGGGAATTGGTTTTTGTCCTGCCGTGAACCGGAAGATGCCTTGCATGTCTTGAACCCCGCCAGGAGCCTACTTCTTTCAGGTGTTTGATGTTCTGGCCTATATCTTTTTTGAGGTCTCCTTCAACTCTGTATGTTTTCTCCAGTATTTTCTGTATCCTGTTCAATTCTTCAACTGAAAGATCTTTTGCTATCTTATCTCCGTCTATACCGGATGTCTTAAGTATAACCTTGCTTGAAGACAAACCTATGCCATATATGTATGGCAGTGAATATAATATCTTTTTATTGTCCGGAATTACAATTCCTGAAATACGTGGCATATTTTATCCTTGTCGCTGTTTATGTTTGGGATTTTTGCACAAACAATAAAGGCGTCTCTTTCGCCGTACCAATTTACAATTTATACACATCTTTTTTACGGAAGCTCTTACTTTCATTGCAAAAAGTTAGTCAGCACTTTGATTAAAGCCGTCTTACTATTCGCCCTCTTTTTCCATCAGGGCTTAGTTCAAGAGTTACTCTGTCGCCTATCATAACTTTAATGTGATGCAGACGCATTTTTCCGGAAAGGTACGCAAGCACTTCTCTGTTGTCTCCCAGCACAATCTTGAAAGTAGTGTTTGGCAATGCCTCAACCACCTGACCGTCTATTTTTTCTTTATCTTCCTTCAATATTAAACGCACGAAATCAAATCTAATATACTTAATTTCGGTTATGTTATGCTATCAGATATCTCTTAAAAAGTCAACGAGATATCTATTTTGTCTTTATTTTTAGGAATTTTTTTAACCCAGAAAGGAGAAAGAATTACTTTGGCCGAATCAATATCTTTATTTAATCCTAGATAATCTTTAATCTGGAGCTCACTCTTGCCTATAAGATTGGCGACTATGTCTTCCCGATCTATCTTACTGTAGGCATTTCCGCCTATAATAACGACTACTTCTAGCGTATTATCGGTTGGGTTCATAATAACATCCTTGTATGATAATTCCAACTTATCCTGCACTATCATAAGTCCGGTGGTCTTTTCAATATGGTCGGCTATCAGCGTCATGAGGTCTTCCTTCTTGTAACCGACGGTTATGATTGAGCCGTTAAGCGTCATTGTAAACATATCCGCGGCATCATCTATTCTGGCTGTGGATTCTACGGAATCAATCTTGGATTCCAGACCATTTATCAGTTCCAGTCCGGCCGATTGTGTTTCTAACGCCTCCCGAATATCTTTCTGAATTTTTGCCGTAAGATTATCTTTAGCGTTGTTATAATCAAACTCGGAGACAACTTTTGCTTTGCCAAGTATTCCGCCATGTGTTGAATCAGACGATTTGCCGTATATCTTTTGATACCTTGCGGTGTCGCCTTTTTCCTGCCAAGTCATAATCCCGAAATTACCGGAAGAAACATTGTATGCCTGGCCAGCTTTGTCCGCGACAAGCTCTACATTTATTTTGCCGGGGGTAACCACCCCGTTCTCAATCTTCATTCCGGGAATAATGATCGTCTGAAGTGTCCTGAATACAAGTCCTGTTCTCTTACCGTCTTTAATATATTCAAATCTAGTTGTAGCGACAAGCGATTGCGGTGAAGTGCCGTACTCATTGTATACGGTTACAGTCCCTCTGGATTTCTGCGCCGCGTCCTTTTCCGCCGTGGCGTTAAATTCGCCGGATATGGATTTACTTATTGTAAAAAGCTGACCCGGAATACGCTTAAGTGAATTATCAACTGAAGAATAATTAGATGATATTGTAACTTTAAACTGGGTATTGAGTATTTGTGATTTTGGCTTAATCTCTATCTTGGCGTTACCGGTAGTTAGAAAGATTATAAAAGAAAATATAAGAATAGAAGCGATAGAGAGAACTGCAATTTTTCTCTTTTGAAAATTACCGGACACGAACTCCAGACCCTTTTTAGGCCTGTTTTTACCTGAAAATTTAAATTTGCTGAAAAATGATGATTTTGGGATGCGCGGTTTTGAAATATCCGTCCAAATATTGTCCGATGGTTCACGGTCCCAACCGAGACCTGACTCTCCAGTTTTCCTGGAGAAAACATTTTGAATATCATCATCCGTTTCCATGCGCGTTTCCAGCGTTATTGGTTTTTTATCCTTTTGGACTATTTTAAGATGTTTTCCGAAGCCGGGTATAACCACATCGTTCATTCCATGTTTCTTTATGGAAGCGGCAATGGCTTCAAAATCAGACGCTGGTCCGTTTGAGCCTGTCTCTTCCACTACTTTTTCGTCGTAGAGAGGATCGCCTGACTCATCTAATTCAGTTCCATAAGGCGCGTCTTCTTTAATCGTTTCTTCGTTTATTTCCTCTTCTTTATCATCATCATTTTCCTTTCTCTGAATATCTTCCAAGGATTCAACGAGTTCTTTCTCTAACATTTTTTTATGTTCCAAATCTGAACCTAACTCTAACTCGTCTTCTTCTTCCTCTTCAATATCATCACCATTTTTCATAGAAACCGGTACGGCAACCTGGCCGTGTTTTATTGATCTTAGCTTAGTTTTGGAGGATTCAGTTTTTGTTGGTGCCAGTACCTCAAAATTATATTTCTTTGCCAGACCGTTTATTTCCGGATCGGAACATAAAAATGCGACGGATTTGCCGCTATTTTTAATTTCCTCTTCTAACGCCGCGAACTGGGCTTCTGATTTGAAAGCTCTGGCTTTTTTGGGCAACACAAATATTATTTCTGAAGCATCTGCGCCTTTTAAAATATCCAAAATCTCTTCAAATCTGTCGTCCTTTAAAACATTTATAATTTTAGTGGCTCCCATTGTTTTTATTGTATCACGATTCTTTGAATAAAATATCAACAATATCCTGCTTATTTTTAGCCGTCATAAGTTTAATTCTCAATTCTTTGGCGCCAAGCCTGCTTGCCAAGCCTGCGCATGCGGGTCGGGCAGGCCAACCGGATATATATACTTTGAAAAATTTTTTCAAAGTATCAAGATTTTTCCCGCCAGACAGCGGCTCGCCCCAAAGTTTTAAAAAGTTATCTACATGTTCAAGCATCAGTTCTATTTTTTGCTCGGGTTTAATTTCCTTAATATCAACCTTTTCATTAAAAAACCAGGGATTGGCAAATATGCCTCTGCCGACCATAATGCCGTCCAATCCGTATTTCTTTGCTTTTTGCCCCGCATCTTCAAGGTCAATCACATCGCCGTTCCCTATTATTAATGTTTCAGTACCTTTTGCCATTTCCGCGGAAAGACCTATTTCATCCCAATGAGCCGGAACTTTTGACATTTCTTTTCTTGTTCTGCCGTGAATGGTAATGGCGGCAGGCTCCATCTCCAGTAATTTTGGTATCCACTCTTTTATTTCAATTTTATTGTATCCAATGCGTGTTTTAACCGAGACCGGTAATTTACCTGCTCCGCGCTTTGTTTGTTTTATTATTTCTTTGGCAAGTTCAGGATTCTTTATTAATGCCGCTCCGGCGCCCTGCTTCTCAATGCTTTTATCGGGACAACCCATATTTATATCTATGCCGTCGTATCCAAGTTCATGGGCCAATTGAGCGCATTTATAAAAATTATCCGGTTTAGAGCCAAAGAATTGAACTACTATAGGTTTCTCGCCTTTTTCAAAATACAGTTCTTTTTCAAATCTTTTATTATCGCGGATTATGCCGTCGCAAGACAAGAATTCGGTGTATAAAACATCAGGCCGCCCGCACTTGATGATGATTTTTCTGAAGGCCCAATCAGTCACATTGGCCATGGGAGCTAAAACAAAAAACGGTCTCTTTAGTTTTTTCCAAAAATTATCCTTCATTCCACTATCGCGCGGATACGGCGAACTCCGGCGGAGATTGATTCTTCTTTTAATATTTTAAATCTGCCGACTTCCGAAGTATTTGAAACATGAGGACCGCCGCAGAGTTCCCGACTAAAAGGAGGTCCTGAAGTTTCTGAAGGATGCCCTTCGGCTGGCTCAGGGCCAATCGTGTAAACCGTTACACGATTGGGATACTTATGTTTAAAGAACGCCAAAGCGCCGGATTTAACAGCGTCCGCATAGGATGTCTCGGTTTTAGTAACAGGCATTTCTTTTTTTACGATGTCGTTCACCATATCTTCGGTTTGCTTTAACTCTTCCGAAGTTAATTTACGGATATAGGTAAAATCAAATCTTAGTCTTTCCGGAGTTATATCCGAACCCTGCTGTTTTATATCTTCGCCAAGTATTTTTCTTAGCGCGGCATGAAGCAAGTGCGTAGCCGTATGAAGGCGGGTAACTTTCTTTAATTCTTCTTCATTGCCTGCTTTTAACTCGCCTGTGTCTAAAAGCAATCCGTGTCCGCCGAATTTCTTTTCTGCGCCGGCGCGGGATTTTTCCTGATGCTTTTTGAATTCTTCGTCAAATCCCTCACGGGTTAATTTCATCTCATGGACCTGCAATTTTCCCACTTCCCGAATAACTTCAAACGGTAGTCCATAACTCTCATACAGTTTAAAGGCGGCGATATTATCGATGACTCTTAGTTTTGTTGTTTCTTGAAGGCCTTTCTGTAGAGTTTTCATAAATTTGTCCCTTTCCGTACTAAATTCTCTCAAAATTAAGTCCGCGTTTATTTTGGGATAAAATGAACCATAATCATGAACTATCGCTTCAAACACTTTACCAAAATCTATTCTATTCAAAGGAAGAAAATGATTATAAATTATCACTCTTCTAATAAGTCTACGCAATACATAACCCTGCTCCTTATTAGAGGGCGTAATTCCGTCTGAAATTAAAAATGATATTGCTCGCGTATGGTCAGCAACGATCCTTTTAGTACTCTCTGGTAGTTCTGCTGGTAGAAAGAAAAAAATACTTTTAAATAAATCTGTTTCAAAAATATTTTTCTTGTCCAGGACTACCATCGCCAGGCGTTCTAGGCCCATACCAGTATCAATGCCTTTGGTTTTTAGAGGTTTATAGTCACTACCCTTTACATGATAATACTCATTAAAAACTATATTCCACACCTCAACACCTCTCACATATATCTCAGTTGTCGGTCCACATGGCCCTTCTTCTCCTGTAGGGCCCCAAAAGTTATCTTCCTTGCCTCGTTTTTCAACTCTTATTTTTGAATCCAGCGATTTCCAAATCTGTTCTGATTCTTTATCTGGCCCTATTAATGTTAATCCAATAGATTCCCATCCTTCAAAAACTGTCACATAATCAATTTCCAGACCCATTTCTTTAGTTATAAAATCATACACATACTGAATCGCTTCTCTTTTCCAGTATCCGCCGAATGAAAAATTTCCCATCATTTCAAAAAAAGTAAGATGGGACGCATCCCCCACTTCGTCTATATCTGAAGTGCGCATTGATTTTTGAATTGATGCGGTGTTGAGAGAGCCAAAGTCTTTCATGGCATCGGCTTGGCCGGTATAGTACGGCTTGAACTGCTGCATTCCGGCTGTCGTAAAAAGCACCGACGGATCGTCCGGCAACAGAGAAGACGATTCCACCCACTTATGATTCCTGCTCTCAAAAAAATCTTTAAATTTTTTTCGTATCTCCTGATGAGTCATGCTATTTTGTCGTTGCCCATTCTTTTAGTTCTTCGTATGAGGCCTCGCCGCAAACGGTTTTTTGAGTTTCCGTATTTACGAAAAATGGCACGCCCTGGCAAATACCCCGGGATTCATCAGACCATTTTTTCTCATTGTCTTCGTCATGCCATATTTCCATTCGATTAACTTTAACTCCAAGCTCTTGCTCAAGCTTGTCAATTAGCGGTTCCATTTTTTTGCAGTGGCCGCACTCCTTACCGTAAAATTCCATCAACATTTTTATTTTATTAAAAATTAGTACCCTTCCACTATAACATTTTTATTCGGTCTTTTTAATTTCTGGGGGCTTAGAGAGAGTTGGTCACAACTTAAATTTTCTTCCGAAAATTTGGTCGCGACCCCGGCTCACGATTTTTCTTGCCAATTTCAAGAAAAATATCGTTCCGCCTTTCAACTCTCTACGCGAGCAAAACTATTTGCTCGCTCTAATTTTGGGGGCCTAGAGAGAGTTGAACTCTCGCCCGCAGTTCCACAAACTGCTGTGCTAACCGTTACACCATAA
>JBBTTJ010000066.1:0-4301 GCA_038064315.1 Patescibacteria group bacterium
TGGCTTTAACCGGTCCGTTAATCCATTCCAATTCTATTTCCTGTCCGTCTTTGTGTTCGGCGTAGCGTTTGTCGTCCGGGTGCATAACAACATATTTATCTCCGAATTTTGTTTCCGGTCGGGCCGTGGCGATAACGAACGGACCGTATTGAAGGTAATAAAAATTATCCGTCTGTTCCGTATCCGCGGTTTCAAGGTCGGAAAGAGAAGTCTGATGTTTCGGACACCAGTTTATGATCCGTTTGCCGCGGTACACCAGATCGTCATCCGCCATTTTTTTGAATGTGCTATATACCGTTGCCACGACATCCGCATCAAGCGTAAATTTTTCTCTTGACCAATCACATGAAGCCCCCATTTTTTTTATCTGATTTTCTATATTTTTTTTGTTGGCCAGAGTGAAATCCAAAATCTCTTCATACAATTGTTTCGGTTCCATTTGAAACCGGGAACGGCCTTCTTTTTCCAGTCTTTTTTCATAAACAACCTGTGTTTCAAATCCGGCGTGGTCAAGTCCGGGAAGCCATAGCGATTTACAGCCGTTCATTCTTTTATACCGTATCATTATATCTTCAACTGTAACGACCAAAGCGTGTCCGGCATGAAGGGACCCGTTTGCGTTTATTGGCGGCATTATAAGTGTGAACGGTTTTTTGTGCCTCCCCGGAAGTTTATCCGGATTAAAAAAACCGCTATTTTCCCAGAGCTTATAAATTCTGTCTTCAGTATTTTGGGGGTCGTATGTTTTCTGGAGTTCCATTATTCTATTCTATTAAAATCCGAGGTTAGCGTCCATTTCAATCTTATCCCAGGATAAATCCCGGGCTTTTTTATTTTTTGACGAAAAATATCCGGCCGCCGCTATCATGGCGGCGTTATCGCCGGTGTATTCAATTTCGGGCTGTGAGTATATAACCATTATCTTTTTTGTTTCTTCCGTCAGTCTTTTTCTTAACTCCTTGTTGGCCGATACGCCTCCGGACAGAAACACCGATTTAACTTTATATTCTTGAGCGGCCTTGACGGTTTTGACGACTAATACATCAATAGCGGCTTTTTGAAACGAAGCGGCGACATCGGCGGCAATTTTGGGAGACGGTTTTTTAATATTCAAATCCCGAAGCAGATAAAGCGCGGCTGTTTTCAGACCGGAATAACTGAAATTATAATTTTTTGATCTTATCATGGGGCTTGGAAGGGGATATGCGCCTGGATTTCCTTTTTCAGCGGTTTTGGAGATCGCCGGACCGCCCGGATAACCCAGTCCCAGCAGTCTGGCAACCTTGTCAAAGGCCTCTCCGACGGCGTCATCAAGCGTTTCCCCGATGACCTTATATTTCCCGTGGCCTTTCATCAGCACAAGCTCCGTATGTCCGCCGGAGACAATCAAATTTAAAACCGGAAATATATTATTTTTAGAAATTTCTTGAGAGGGTGATAACCAGTTTGAATATATGTGTCCCTCAAGGTGGCTTACGCCTATAAGCTGTTTGTCATATTTCCAGGCAAGAGCTCTGGCGAAAGTAAGGCCAATGAGAAGAGACGGCCCCAGACCGGGACCGCGGGTTACGGCTATATAGTCAATTTCTTTGCCGAAGTTTTTTATTTTTGCCTCTTTCAGGCCGAGCTTAAAAACATGCCTTATATTCTTAACATGTTCTCTTGCGGCGAGGCTGGGGACGACTCCGCCGTACTTCGCGTGAAGTTTAACTTGCGAAGAAACCACATTTGATAAAATTTTAATCTCTTTGCCCCAAGCCGGCGGATTGGCGGCTTCTATAACCGCGACCGCCGTTTCATCGCATGATGTTTCTATGCCGAGGATGCGCATATAGCGTTAAATAATAACACAAAGCTGACTGGAGTCCACTTGATAAATAAGTTTTTAGAAAAAAGAAATCCGTTGATTTTTAGTCTAAAAATGTTAGAATGCAAATTCTATGGCCCCATCGTCTATCGGTTAGGACGCCCGGTTTTCAACCAGGTAAGAGGAGTTCGACTCTCCTTGGGGCTGCGAGTTTGCGGAGGCAAATGAGTACTGAGCGGAGTACCGCGAAGTGCTCTTAAATTTTTGAGTTTGCCTATTCTTCTTGGCCTGGCGTACCTAAGGAGAATGGAAAACTTTTACAACAAAAGACACCCAAAACGGTGTCTTTTGTTGCCATTTACAAAATACATTTATTATGATATAATGCGAGTATCCTTAAATTAGGTTTTTCCTTACAGGAGGTGTTCTTTGAAACAAGTAGGAATTGTGGCATTTGGCTTCGGTGTTCCCGAAACCATTTTGTCGAATCGTCGCATTGCGCAGATCGCCTCGTCGAAGGCACGCGAGTTCGGAGCGCCGGTGTATACCCAGCTCGATGTTCGCGTTGAATCCGGAATCGAGGTGAAGTATACCGAGGAAGAGCCTGGCAGTCCGCCACCAACTCTTCGAATCGCGCGAGGAGCCGTTCAGTGGGCGAAGCAGCATGGCTTTACTCGGCTTTGGGTAGTCGCTGCTCAACCCCATCTCTGGCGCTGTCTGAGAGATCTCGGGCAAGCGGTTCGTGAGATTGGTGGGCAAATCGATGTCCGCCACTGTCCAGAGGTTCTGGAGTACCCCGAGGATTCGTGGTTCTGCCCCGACTCCGAACAAGACCGAGTCAGTTCTCGTGAAAAATGGGACAAGCGAGAGAAAGTCCTCAAGCTAATGCCTTTCTTCATCTACAAGTGTGTTGCGAAGTGACCCGTGTCAGAACTAATGAGCCCTGGGTGGTGAAAACCATTCGGGGCTCAATTTATTTAATTTAGAGTTCAGAAACTATTTTCTTGAATACTTCCGGATTATTGGCGGCTATATCGGAGAGTATTTTTCTGTCCAGTTCTATGTTTGCTTTTTTGAGACGGTCTATAAGTTTGGAGTAGGAGAGACCATTGTCTCTGGCGGCGGCGTTGATTTTTATCTGCCATAATCGTCTGAAGTTTCGCTTTTTCTTTTTTCTGTCGGCAAACTGGAATGACCAGGCGTGAAGCAGGGCTTCTTTGGCCTGGCGATATTTAGTGGAACGGGTCCACATAAAACCTTTTGCGTGTTTAAGCAGTCGTTTCCTTCTTTTATTTGCTTGTACTCCTCGTTTAACTCTCGGCATATTACATATATCTTGTTAGAAGGGCCTTTGAGCTCTTTAGCAATGATCTAGGCGTGTTCTTATCTCCTCGCTTTTTGCGGGTTTGATCTCCTGAATCTTTTGCGTTGAAATGACCCTGATTCGGATGGCGTTTCAGCACCTTTTTCCCTCCTGTTATTTTAACCCGCTTTAAAAGGGCCTTTTTTGTTTTTGCTCCGTGTGTCATTGAAAGTGTCAATATTATCTTTTAATCACTATTATCCAGCCGAAAGGGGATCTCTTTATATTATCTTCAGCCGAAAAATTACCCAGTTTAGTTAGAAATTGCTCCAGCTTTTGTTTTCCCATATGAGCCAATGCCTTCTCTCTTCCGCGGAGAGTTAACTCTACTTTAACTATATGGCCATCGTTGAGAAAATCGCTTATCTGCTTGGCCTTGAAATCCATATCATGAGCCCCGGTCTTAAAGCCGACTCTGACGGTCTTTCTTTCCTGCGCTTTAGGCTTGATCTTCTTCTCCTGCTTTTCTTTGCGATACATATATTTACCATAATCCATAATTTTGGCAATAGGGGGCTGTACTTGAGGAGACACCTCAACCAAGTCTAAATTCTTTTCCCTTGCCAACTGTAAGGCCTCTTGTATGGACAAAGTTCCAAGCTGATTGCCCTTCTCATCTATAACCTGAACCTCTCTGGCTCGTATTCTGTTGTTTATGTTGAGCTGTTTTTGCACGGTTTTTTATGTGAAGCCATTTTATCATTAAAACTGTTAAATTAAAAGGGTTTTACAGAGTATTTTAATTTTTTGATAAATATGGTATAATAACGACTATGGGGATGTAAGTTTCGACGAGGTTATTGCCCCATTAAGTGCTTAGGGCGGTATGACCGTTACACCGCTAAAATCATATCCGGTCACTCAAATAGGTGCAAATCATTCACCTGTATACGCTTACGCTTAATTAAAGCTTAGGCCATCCCGGCCTTGATGCTCGCTAGAGGATCCCGGGGTGTCATTCAGCGAGCTCTGCCATATAGGAAGTTCTCCATTATATGGTGAAAAATGAAGGAGGAATAGTCAAAGATAATTTTGTCGGTTTCTATTCTTTGGCGAAACACCAAACCGGCTATCTAAGTAAACACTTTTTGGGAAAAGCTTCGGACGTGGGTTCAATCCCTCCATCTCCAC